>JANOAY010000161.1:0-2358 GCA_031411375.1 Pedosphaera sp.
TGCTGTAGCTTCACCCCGGCGCGCTGAGGACAGCGCGCCCTACCTCGCGCGCTTGCGAAGCTGTTCAACGTGAGTGGTCAACCCACGTCCATCCACAAACAGAACACTTTTGTTCGCTAGGCAGCATTCTGCATTTGCAGCGGAGGCAACGCGACTCGCCCTCCTTCAGTGGACTCGTGTCAGGAGGCGGAGGGCCGAGCCACGGTTCCATTTCGGCAATCTTGTGAAGCAGCTTTTCCACAGAAGGTTGCTCGGCCGCTAGGTAGGTGTGCTCAGGAAAATCCTCATAAATGAGCAATGCTTCTTCTCCATAAAGTTTGATTTCCCAAACTCTGGCGTCGGGTCCATCAAACTTTCGTCTGACCGAACCGTGATGTCGGCTAACAAATCTCTTTGCCCAAAGAGGAAACTGGTCGTACGTGACGAGTTCGAAAGTCAATTCGAGTTCTAACCGCCCTTTCGGGTCACGCGCGAACCTTTCTACTGCCATAGCGAATGAAAATCATTTGGCGGCGCCCGCCCGCGCTCACTTCAAATTCTTCGGATTTAACGGCTGCAAATCCTTCGGCACGAAGAGGCCGTCCTTGCGGATGACTTCGCCGTCAAACTTCACTTCGCCGCCGCCCCATTCGGGACGTTGGATGAGCACCATGTCCCAGTGGACCGCCGAGCGGTTGCCGTTGTCCGCCACTTCGTAGGCCTGGCCCGGCGTGAAGTGCAGCGAGCCGGCAATCTTCTCGTCGAACAGGATGTCGCACATGGGGCTGAGGATGTACGGGTTGAACCCGAGCGAAAACTCGCCGATGTAGCGCGCCCCCGCGTCGGTATCGAGGATTTCGTTGAGGCGCTTGGTGTTGTTGGCCGTGGCTTCCACGATTTTGCCGTCCTTGAACGCGAGGCGGACGTTTTCGAACTTGGTGCCGGAGTAAATGGTCGGGGTGTTGAACTGGATGTGGCCTTGCACGGAGTCCTTCACGGGGCAGGAGAAGACTTCGCCATCGGGAATGTTCCGCAGGCCCTCGCACATGACGGCGTTGATGCCTTTGATGCTGAAGCGGAGGTCGGTGCCGGGCGCGGTGATGTGGACGTCGCCGGCTTTTTTCATGCGCTTCTCCAGCGGCAACATCGCGCGCGCCATCTTCGCGTAGTCCATCGTGCAGACATCGAAGTAGAGATTCTCGAAAGCCTCGGTGCTCATGCTGGCCGCCTGGGCCATGCTGGGCGTGGGCCAGCGGAGGACGCACCAGCGGGTTTTGTTGACCCGGTAGTTCTGCACGGGGCGAATGATCTTCGAGTAGAGCGACATCTTCTCGCTGGGGATGTCGGCGTTCTCGCTGGCGTTGGCCGCGCCGCGAATGGCGAGGTAGGCCTGCACTTTTTTCATGCGCGCCAGTTCGATGCCGCTGACGAGCGCAGAATGTTTCGCGTCCGTATCGCGGATGATTTCGCGCGTGATGCGGCTGTGGCGCACTTCGATGATAGGAATCGCGCCGACCTTCCGCGTGGCGCGCATGAGTTCCACGGCGAATTCATCCGGCACGTCAATGACCTCGATGAGGATGCGGTCGCCGCGCTGGAGGCGGCAGGAGTATTCGATAAGGAGTTTTGCGAGTTTCGTCAGGCGCGGATCAGTCATGGCGGGAGTTCAAGGTTTCGGCGGAAAAGTTGGAAGTCGAAAGTGCGAGACGTTCGCGCGGCGACCATTCCTGTCGAGGTAGGAGACGAGGTGACGAGTCTCTAACTGTTTTTCAAAGAACAGCTAGAGACTCCTTACGTCGTCACCTACAGGGCTGTCGGCAGTTCACGCGTCGCCCTACTCATTCCTTCGTGATCGTCTCGTCAAGATTCAGAATCGCGCGGCTCACCATGGCCCACGCGGCCACTTTGTGGAGGTTCACGTTCGGCGGGAAATTCGTGGAGGCCATGCCGACCTTCAGCGCGTCCGTGGTGCGGTCCTCGAAGTAGCGGTATTGCTCCTCGTAGAATTTCGTGAGCGAGGTCAGTTCGCGCTCAGTCGGCGTGCGCCCGGTGCAGAGACGGAACGCGTAAGTCGCGCGGCTCTTCTCGTCATTGCCGCCTTCACGATACACGCGCAGCCCCATGGCCTGCGCGGCCTCGACGTAAGTTTTCTCGTTCAATGTCGTGAGCGCCTGAAGCGGCGTGTTCGAGCGGTTGCGCCGCGTGCAGGAAGAGTCCGCCGTGGGCGTGTCGAAGGACAGCATCGCGGGGAAGGGCAGGGCGCGCTTCCAGAACGTGTACATCCCGCGCCGGTAACGATCCTCGCCCGTGCTCTCCGGCCACGAGAAGCCGCCATACACCGTGTCGCCCACGCTCGCGGGAATCGGCGGCCGCACGCTG
>JANOAY010000162.1:0-2150 GCA_031411375.1 Pedosphaera sp.
GGAGAGGGCCGGGGTGAGGGCGGGCGTCCTACCTCACGTTGGCCAACTCTGCTTCAGTCACTCAGCCTCGCCGTCGTGTTGTCCGTGCTGGCGGGTTGCGGTCAACACAACGAAGCCGACGAGTCTTCCGGGGAAAAGCCCGCCGCTGAAGCCGGCCACAGTTTCAAGGAAGGCCGCGGCGTCTTCCTCACGGACGAAACCGTTCGCACGCTCGGCATCCAGACCGCCGAGACGCAGGAGCAAATGCTGGCTTCACACCTCGAAGTGATCGCGCGCGTTTACGCGCCGGGCCGAGCCACCGCCCTGCTGGAGGCGACGCAAGCGGTCGCCCTGGTGCCGGGCGGCGCGGTGAACATCGGCGCGCCGCTCCACACCACTGGCACGCTCGCGCGTCTGGACCGGCAGATGGAAAAATCCCTCGGCCAGATCGAGGCGCTAATTGAATTCGACGCCTCCGCGCACCCGCTCCAGCCCGGCAGCGTTGTTCCCGTGGCGTTGGTCACCGGCCCGGCCCGGACTCAACTCATGGTTCCGACCACGAGCCTGCTGCCGACCGGCGCGGGCGATTTTGTCTTCGTCGCCAACGGCGGCCATTTTCTCCGCAGCCGTGTCCGGCCCGGTGCACAACGCGAGGGCTGGACGGTCATCGCCGACGGACTGCTCGCGGGTGATGTGATTGTGACCAATGGCGTGGCCGCGCTTTGGTGCCTGGAACTGCAAGCCACCAAAGCCGGCGCGGCGTGCTGCCCGGCTCCCATGAAATGATTGACCGCCTCTTTGACTTCAACGCTGTTTCCGCCTGGCCTGCAAACTGATCAGATGCGCCAGCCCCGCCAGCCATTGCACTGTTGCGACCACCAGATAAATCCGGTGAAGCGCGTAGAACTTTTCGTCGTCGAGCACGGCGCGCTGCCCGGCGTCGAGCAACGCATCCAAGCGCGGATGGAGCCAGAACAACAAGGCCAGCGTTACAGCCAGCGCCGCCCAGGAGATGGCAGCGGCGCGCGACCAGCCGGGCGCAGCCGCCTCGCGCCGCGTCGCGAGCCATTGCCAGAGCAGGAGCGCGAGCGTCACCGCCCCGAGGACGTTCAGCTTGTTCGTGACCTGTTGCGTGATGAAGCCCTGGCGCACCTTGCTCCGCAGCACCTGATGTCCCGTCGGCACCACGGCCAGCGCATAGAAAGTGAACCCGCCCCACCACACGGTGAGCAGCAGCACGGCCAGCAGGCGGCGGGTTTTGGTGATCCAGTTCATCGGGGTGTCTCCAGTTCTCGTTTCAGATTCGCCAGGCCCTTCTCCATGTCGCCACCCATCAACGCATCCAGCGCCAGACCGGCCCAGCGCTTCACGGGATTGCGGCCCAGGTCGGCGTCCAGCGTCCACGTCACCAGCCAGCCATCGGCGGCGTTCGTGAACCGGATGGCGCCGTTGAAAAGCTGCGTGCCGTGCTGGAAGTCGAGCGTGTACGCGATGCCCGCGGCGGGATCGGCGGACGTGATTTTCACCGTGCCGTCACCGCTGGATTTGCCGGCGGCGATCAGCGTCGCGCCCTCGCCCGTGTCCGGCCCCTCGAAGCGCAGGGTCAGGTCGGGGAACCGGTTCGTGTTCCAGGCTGTCCACTCCGGCCAGCGTTGGAGCGTGGCGAGTGGCGGGAACCATCGCGCCGGCGGGGCCGTGGTGACGATGCGCCGCACCACGGTCTGGTGTGGCGGAAGCACGAAGCCGATGGCCGTAAGCACCAACAGCACCGCCCCCAGTGCCACGAAACATTTCTTCCAGCGTTTCAACACTCAAAAATTGTGGACGAGATAAAACACGCCGGATGGATTCGGCCCGCCTTTGCGTTCATCCACGAGGGTGCGGCTGATGGACGCCTTGAGCGCCCAATGTTCGTTGAAGGCATAGATCGCGCCGAGCGTGGTGAGCCACTGGTGGTTCTGGTGCTCATCAATCGGCGTGTAGCCGTAAATCTCCGTGCCGAGGGCGAAGTGGCTGTTGAAATTGTAGAGCGTGCCGATCCCGTAATACCCCACGTCGCTCGCGTCCTTGTCGAAGGCCATTTGGTAGCCGACCTCGCCCCAGTTGTAGAAGCGGCCGATGGTTTTCCCGAATTGCAGCGGCAGTTGCGCGCGATACACGCCGTCGCCCAG
>JANOAY010000163.1:0-1544 GCA_031411375.1 Pedosphaera sp.
TACGCCGGAGCGCCGGCTTTCCAGCCGGCAGTGAGCGAGACTTTCCAGTCTCGTGTCGGTATTACTTCCAGGATGACCCGGTAAATTTGTGTGGCAGCGGGCATGTTGTCGCCACGATTCACGCCAGCGCCAAGCCGGGCGCGATGTCGGCGTCCAATTCGGTGGCTGGCTGGCCGTGCTGAAGTTTGCGCTCAGCGAGAATGGCGATCATCGCGGCGTTGTCAGTGCAGAGACTGCGGTCGGCGACGCGGAGCTGGAGGCCGCGCGTGGCGCAGGCTCTGGCCAGTTCGGCGCGCAACGAACGGTTCGCCGTGACGCCGCCCGAGGCGGTCACGCAGCGCACGCCCAGTCGTTTCGCTGCGCGCATGGTCTTCGTCACCAGCACCTCGATGATCGCAGACTGCACGCTGGCGCAGAGATCGCGGAGCGCCGACGGTTCGTCGAGCAGCGCGGGGTGGTCGCGGAGGAAATAGCGCACGGAGGTTTTCAAACCGCTGAAACTGAAGTCGTCGTCTGCGTCGTGCATCTTCGGGCGTGGGAACTTGAACCGCTGCGCGTCGCCGCCTTCCGCGAGCTTGTCCATCTGCGGGCCGCCGGGATAGGGCAGGCCGATGAGCTTCGCGGTCTTGTCAAAGCACTCACCGGCTGCGTCATCAATCGTCCCGCCGAGCACGTGGTGCCGCAACTCCGCCTCGACGTGAACGAGCATGGTGTGGCCGCCGCTGACGATGAGCGAGACGCTCGGCTCGAACTCATCGAACTGCGCGCGCAGCGGCTCTCCGCCAATCCACGGCGAGTAGAGATGCGCCTCGTGGTGGTTGATGCCGACGAACGGCTGGCCGAGCGCGAAGGCCATCGTCTGCGCGGCGCGCAGGCCGATCATCAGCGCGGCGGGCAGGCCGGGGCCTTGCGTGGCGGCGAGGGCGTTCAAGTCACTGGCCATCACGCCCGCCTCGCGTAACGCGGCCTCGGTCACGGGCTGAAGATTTTTGACGTGTTCGCGCGTGGCGAGTTCGGGGACCACGCCGCCGTACTCGGCGTGCAGGTTGATTTGCGAGGAGACGACGTTCGACAGCACGCGCCCATCGCGCACGACAGCAGCGCTGGTTTCGTCGCAGGAAGTTTCGAGGGCGAGGAGGGTCATGCCGACGGGGCGTCGCTCACTTTATTTTTCAACCACGGAAAACACGGAAAACACGGAAAGGAAAAATTCCCTTCCGTGTCTTCCGTGTTTTCCATGGTTGAAAAGTGAAGTGAGCAACGACGCACGGCCATGACCCTCCTCGCCCTCGAAACATCCTGTGACGAAACCAGCGCCGCCGTGGTGCGCGACGGGCGCGTGCTGTCCAACGTCGTCTCCTCGCAAATCAAACTGCACGCGGAATACGGCGGCGTGGTCCCCGAACTCGCCACGCGCGAGCACGTCAAAAATCTCCAGCCCGTGACCGAGGCCGCGCTGCGCGAAGCCGGCGTGAGTGCAGCGGAGTTGAACGCACTCGCCGCCACGCAGGGACCCGGCCTCCCCGCCGCGCTGATGATCGGTC
>JANOAY010000164.1:0-2288 GCA_031411375.1 Pedosphaera sp.
GCCGTGCTCGTCGCCGTCTCGGAGATCTCTAAACGCAGTTCGTTGGTTGGCGGATTGCTCGCGTCACTTCCACTCACGTCGTTGCTCGCGTTCATGTGGCTGTGGCGTGACACGCACGACAGCGCGAAAATTTCTGCGCTCTCGACGAGCATCTTCTGGCTCGTGCTGCCATCGCTGTCGCTCTTTGTCGCGCTCCCGCTGTTCTTGAAGAAAGGCGTCGCGTTCCCTCCGGCGCTGGGAGCGTCGGTCATCGTGATGCTGGCCTGCTACGGCGGCATGGTGCTCGTGCTCGGGAAACTCGGGATCAAACTCTGACGCACCATGATTTCCGCCATCCTTGAATTTTCCCTGCGCCAGCGCGCCGTCGTTTTGCTCGGCACGGTGGCCCTGCTGGGCGTGGGCCTCTGGTCCGCCTTCCATCTGTCCATTGACGCCGTGCCGGACATCACCGGCGTCCAGGTGCAGATCAACACCGAGGTCTCTGCGCTCGCCGCCGAGGAATCGGAGAAGCTCGTCACGCAGCCCATCGAACTCGAACTGGCCGGCCTGCCCGGCGTGGAGGAGATGCGTTCCATCACGAAGTTTGGCCTCTCGCAAGTGACCCTCCAGTTCAAGGACGGCACCGACATCTACCGCGCCCGCCAGCTCGTGGCCGAGCGGTTGCAGGGCGTGCTGGAGCGGCTGCCCGCCGGAGCGCTCCCCAAGCTCGCGCCCATCTCAACCGGCCTCGGTGAAATTCTCTACTACAGTGTGAACTACCGCGCCGATGCCACCAACAAGCCGGCGACGGAGATGGAGCAACTCATCGCGTTGAGCGAAATCCAGCAATACACCATCAAGCCGCTCCTGCGCACCGTGCCGGGCATTGCTGAAATCAACGAGACGGGCGGCTACGAGAAACAGTTCGTCATCCAGCCCAAGCCCGAAACGCTGTCGGCCATGAATCTCACGTTCAGCGAACTGGCCGAACTCATCGCGCAGAACGTCGAGAACGCCGGGGGCGGCATCATCAATCGCGGCGGCGAGCAGCTCACCATCCGCGCGGTCAGCCGCGTGCAGACGGTCGAGGACATCGCGAACCTGCCGCTGAAATTCGCCGGCGGCGTCAAGCCACTGCTCGTCAAGGATGTCGCGGAAGTAAAGCTCGGCACGAAGTTCCGCACCGGTGCGGCCACGCTCGACGGCCAGGAAACCGTCATCGGCATCACGATGATGCTCGCGGGAGAAAACAGCCGGGAAGTGGCCGGGCGCGTCAAGAAACGCATCGCAGAAATTCAGACGAAGCTCCCCGACGGCGTGGAAATCCAAATCCAATACGACCGTTCCCTCCTGATTGGGCGCACCATCGGGACCGTGGAGAAGAACCTCTTCGAGGGCGCGGTGCTGGTGGTCGTGGTGCTTCTCCTGTTGCTCGGCAACTGGCGCGCGGCGCTCATCGTGTCCGCCGCGATTCCGCTCGCCTTCCTTTTTGCGCTCACGGGCATGAGGCACTTCGGCATCTCCGGCAACCTGATGAGCCTGGGTGCGATTGATTTCGGCCTCATCATCGATGGCGCGGTCGTCATCGTGGAAAACATCGTGCGACAACTCGGCGTGCGGCAACACCAGTTGGGCCGCGCACTCACGGCGGAGGAACGCATGCACACCGTCCTCGCCGCCAGCAAGCAGGTCGGCTCGCCGATGTTCTTCGGCGTGGTCATCATCACGGTGGTTTACATCCCCATCCTCGCGCTCACCGGAATCGAGGGGAAGATGTTCCACCCGATGGCGCTGACCGTGATGCTCGCGCTGGGCGGCGCGCTGGTGCTGGCGCTCACGCTCATGCCGGCGCTGTGCTCGCTCTGCCTGGGCGGGAAAATCAGCGAGGAGGACAACGCGCTCATCCGCCTCGCCAAGCGCGTTTATGAGCCGACCTTGCAGCGCGCCCTCAAACTTCGCTGGCTGGTCGTCGGCACGGCCCTAGCGCTCTTCGTTGGGTCGCTCTGGCTTTTCACGCGGCTGGGCGCGGAATTCGTGCCCAAGCTCGATGAAGGCTCCATCACCGCCATGCTCTACAAGCCCGTGGGCATGAGCATGGAGGAATCCCTCCGCACAGACATCGAAGTGGAAAAGATGTTGCTCAAGGACTTCCCCGAAATCACCCGCGTCTTCTCACGCATCGGCACCAGCGCCATCGCCTCCGACCCGATGCCAAAAGCGCCGAGCGCGCGCACCTCGATGGCGTAGAGTCCGACGGTCAGCGCGGCGCTGGCTGCCAGCGACGGATAGAAGCTCCAACCGTGGCGGAG
>JANOAY010000165.1:0-1870 GCA_031411375.1 Pedosphaera sp.
CGCAAGGGATCGAGCCGCACCAGTGACGCGACGGGCGTGCCGAGTTGCAAGTGTTCGCCCGGACTGGCGGAGCGCGACTGGATGGCCCCGTCGAAGGGCGCGAGAATGGACGTGTCGAGAAGCTGCTGCTGCGCGACGTCGAGATCGGCGCGGCGCTGGGCCAGCACGGCGAGGCGTGTCCGCGCCTCTTCCACCGCCGTCTCGTGGCGCGCGGCGGCGACGGCATAGACGGATTCGACTGTGTCCACTTCCGACTTGGAGCTGATGCCCTCGCCAGACAGCCGTTGCACGCGCTCGCGATTTTTCGTCGCCTCATTCAGCACCGCGCGCGCCTGCTTGACCGTGGCGATGGTTTCAACGGAAGTGTTTTCCTCGCTACCCTCGAGCGACAGGCCGACGGCGGCGCGCGCCTCGGCCACGGCGGCTTTCGACTGCTGGACGCGCAACTCGTAATCACGCTTTTCAACCTGCGCGATCAAATCACCGCGCTTCACCACGCTGCCGAGGTCCACGGAGATTTTCTCCAGACGCCCCGGCACTTTGACACTGAGCGTCGCTTCCTCCTGCGCCGCGAGCGTGCCGGAGACAGCGAGGAATTTTTCCATCGGACGCGGCGTAGCGGCGGCGACTTTCACGGCGCGCGCTTCCCCGGCGGCGGGTTGGGGCGCGTTCTTCGCGGCGTCCCGGCAGGAAATCATTCCACAAGCGAACGCGCCTGCGCAGGTCAGGCGGAGCAAACCTCGGACGAACGCCGGAGAAATCATTCGAGGGATGAACTTCATGTGCATGAAGATTTTTGGAAGAAGTTCACGCCGGTTGTATTCAGGCTCGGCCAGCGGCCAACCCCGCGCTCTGCCTGGAGTGAGCCGTTCAATTCAACGGCATCCCGCGCCGGATATAGGTCGGCATGTCGAGATCCTGGCCTTGCACGACGGTCGGCTCGCTTTTCTCGAAGCGGCCTTTGGAGACAATCTCCAGCGGCAACTGGCCTTGCTTCAGCTTCGACAGCTTGCGTTTTCCGCGCGCGCCGTTCTGCATGAGTTTGTCGGTGGCTTCCTGCGTCGTGGGCGGCGCGGGCGCAATGATGCGTGAGGGCGAACGCTCGGCGGACGGCGTGGAATCGACAAGCTGCCGATCGTATTCTGTAGGCGTGGCGTCGGTGCTGTGCTGATCCGGCGGACGCCGTGACGCCACGAGCGTGATGGAAATTTTCCCCGCGAAACCTTCCTCGATGGCCGCGCCCATGATGATCTGCGCACCTTCGCACTGGCGGCTCAACTGCTCCATCATGCGGTTCACTTCCGCCATCGTCATGTCCGGCCCGCCCACGATGCTGATGAGCACCGAGGTCGCTTCCGCGAGCGCCGCGCCACCATCGAGCAGCGGATGCTTGAGCAGTTTTTCCACGACTTCGCGCGCGCGGTTTTCATCGCACGCCTCGGCGAGCGCGAGGCAGTTCTCGGAATGCTTGCCGCGCGTGACCGAGCAGAGGTCGGCGAAATCCACATTGATGAGACCGGGCCGCATCAACATGCGCCAGATGCCGCGCACGCCTTGCGCGAGCAGCTCGTGCGTCATGGCGAACGTCTCGACCATGCTGGTCTTCTCGTCGATCAGTTGGAAAAGTTTTTGGTTCGGCAGGCAAATCACGCCGTCCGCCGCCGACTTCATTTCGTGCAAACCGAGATTTGCCTGACGAATGCGCCGGCTGCCTTCCCACTCGAAGGGCAGCACCAGCAAACCCAGCACGAGCGCGCCGCATTCCTTCGCGATGCGCGCCACGACCGGCGAAGCGCCCGTGCCCGTGCCGCCACCCATGCCGGCGGCGATGAACACCACGTCCGCGCCTTCGCAGAGAGCCTTGAGTTTC
>JANOAY010000166.1:0-3078 GCA_031411375.1 Pedosphaera sp.
GCCTACAACTGGGCGGACAGCGACGAGACGCAGAAGGCGCCGTGGACCTTCTTCGAGCACACCGGCCTGCTCGACACCGGCAACACCCAGGGCGCGACGCCCATCAATCGCCTCGAAATCACCATGCTCGGCGAGGGCGAATGTCTGCTCGACGACATCGAGGCCCGCTACCCCGGCGGCACGAATGCGAATCTGCTTTCCAACCCCGGCTTTGAACTCGGCCTGTCGCCGTGGACGCCGCAGGGCAACCACATCCGCAGCACGCTCGAACTGGCCGGGCGCTCGGGCGCGCGCTCGCTGCGCGTGCTCTCCGGCGGCAACGGCGACACCGGCGCGAACCGCGTGCGCGTCGCGCTCCTGTCCGACCTGACGCAAGGCTCGCTCTTCACCCTGCGCGGCTGGGTGCGCTGGCAGCGCGGCTGGCCAGAAATCCTGATGCGGCTCAAAGGCGGCTTCCTGGAAAATTACGGACGGATGCAACTGCCCGCGAACCTCGGCTCGCCCGGCGCAGCCAACAGCCGCGCGCTCACGAACTCGTCCCCGGCGATTTACGGCGTCACGCATTTCCCCGTGCTGCCGCAGGCTGGCGAGAGCGTCATCGTGACCGCCGGGGTGCAAGACCCCGACGGCGTGACGAACGCGGTGCTGTTCTACCGCGTGGACAGCGCCTCGCCCCCGGCCTTCACGCAGCAGTTCATGGTGGACAACGGCACCGCTGGCGACGCCGTGGCGGGCGACGGCATTTTCACCGCGACCATTCCGGCGCAGGCGGTCAGCACGATGATCTCGTTCTACGTCGAGGCCACCGACACGCGGCTCGCGAAGAGCCAGTTCCCGACCGACGCCATTGTCAGTGCCGTGGACGGCCAGCGCCGCGAGTGCCTGGTGCGCTGGGGCGATCCGATCCCGGTCGCGGCCTTCAGCACCTACCGTCTGTGGATGAGCACGGCCAACGTGAACGCCTACATCAACCGCCCCGCGTTGAGCAATCACGAGGTGGATGGCACCATGCTCGTGAACAACAATCGTCCGATTTACAACGTCGTCTCGCGCTACTCGAACAGCCCGTATCACCAGCCCCAGAACAGCACGCCCGTCACCGGCAGCACGCACTTCGTCATCAGCCTGCCGTCCGACGACAAGTATCTGGGCGAGGACAACTTCAACAAGATTCACGCGCCCGGCAACGGCGGCTTCGATGATCCCACGCTCATGCGCGAGCAGGTCGGCTACTACATCGCGCGCAAGCTCGGCATCCCCTACCTCTACCGCCGCCACGTCGCCATGTATGTGAACGGCAACCGCAAAGGCGGCGCGAACGCCTTGCAAGAGGACACGCAGCGTCCCGGCGGCGAACTCATCAATGAGTTCTTCCCGGACGAGACCGAGGGCCGGCTCTTCAAGATTCAGCCGTGGTTCGAGTTCGACGACGTGACCGTGACGGCGGGCGGCGTCGCGGGCTTCGACAACGAGCGCTGGTCCACGCTCGAACGCAACCTCAGCACCAACGCCCACAAGATCGCCCGCTACCGCCAGAACTGGCTGACCCGCAGCGCGGACAAGACGGCCAACGACTACACCAACGTCATCGCCCTCATCGAGGCCGCGAACGTCCCGAGCACCAGCCCCGCCTACTGGCAGAACTTCAGCGGCCTCGTGGACATTGACCAGTGGACGCGCGTCTTCGCCCAGGAGCACGCGGTCGGAAACTGGGACAGCTTCGGCAACCGCAACGCGCAGAACATGTACGGCTACAAGCCCAAGGACGGAAAATGGAAGCTGATGATCTGGGACCACAACATCATCCTGAACAACCCGAACCTCGGCGGCGCCGGCTCGGACATGCCCAGCGGCACCGGCGTGCCCGACCCGAACACGCAGCTCGACCCGGTCGGCAATCTTTTCCAGACCCAGTCCGGCCAGGATTTGCCGATGCGCACGCTCAACGCCTACCCGCCCTTCCGCCGCGCCTGGTGGCGCGCCTACAAGGAACTCGTCAACGGCCCGATGCAGCAGACCAACACGCACCGCTACATTGATGCGAAATACGCCTCCTACCTCGCCAGCGGCGTGAACGTGGGGATCGGTCCGGTCACCGGCATCAAGACCTTTGTGGACACCGCGCGGAACAACATCTCGAACGCGATGGCGCTCGTGGATTTCAACGGCTTCGCCGTCACCACGCCCAGCGTCTCGGCCACGACCTCGAACCTCGTGACCATCAGCGGCAACGCCACCTTCAATGTCACCACCGTCGAGTTCAACGGCGTTCCCTGGCCCGTGACCTGGACGAGCATCACCGCGTGGACGGTCACGATTCCGGTCACGAACAGCGCGCCCATCTCCGTCGCGGCCTTCGACAAAAACCACAACGCCGTCGGCACGCCCGCGAACGTGAGCGTGACCTACGCCGCCCCCGCCCTGCCCGACCCGCGCGGCTTCGTGGTCTTCAACGAAATCATGTACAACCCCGCGCCCAACACGCCGGACGCGGAATACGTCGAGCTGTTCAACACCCACAGCAACCTCGCCTTCAACCTCGGCGGCTGGCGCATCAACGGACTCGACTACACCTTCCCGCCCGGCGCGGCCATTCTGCCGCGCGGCTTCCTGCTGCTCGTGAAAAACCGCGTGACCTTCAGTTCCGCCTTTGGCGCGAGCACGCCGGTCTTCGATCAGTTCAGCGGCACGCTGCAAGGCGACGGCGAATCGCTCTCGCTCATCCAGCCCGGCGCGACCACGAATGTCGCGGACCTGGTCGTGGATCGCGTACGCTACGAGGCCGCCGCGCCGTGGAACACGAACGCGAACAACACCGGCTCGTCGTTGCAACTGATTGATCCGAACCAGGACAACAGCCGCGCCGGCAACTGGAGCGCCGCGTTCATCCCGGCGGTGTACTCACCCGAGATCAGCACGCCGGCGGTGCCGCGGGAAGGCTGGCGGTTCTTCAGCGTGAGCGGGAGCATTGGCAACGGTGAGCCGGGTCCGATGCGCCTGCTGCTCTATCTGGGCGAGACGGGCAGCGCGATCATTGACGACGTCTCCATCGTGGCCGGGACCAACGCCGGCGTGGGT
>JANOAY010000167.1:0-2611 GCA_031411375.1 Pedosphaera sp.
TTCACGAACGGTTTCAGTGGTTTCTCGGCCTGGCGGTTTTGCTATTGTTGGCGGAGATGGTTTTTCCCGAGAGAAATCCGTTGAGTCCAAAGCCCAAGGTCCAAGGCCCCAAGTCGGCGGCGGTCGCGGTGCTGCTCGTGCTGTTTGGTCTGGTGTCGAACGGGTTTGGTGCGGCGAGTGATGCGCTCAAAGATTACGAAAGCGGAAAGTTTTCCCGCGCGCGCAGCGAGTTCGAGCGACTGGCGGCGAAGAAGCCGGATGATTCACGCCTGCGCTACAACGCGGGCGCGGCGGCGTTTCAGGACGAGGATTACGATTCCGCGCTCAAGCATTTCAACCAGACGCTCACCGCGCGCCGCCGCCGACTTGGGGCCTTGGACCTTGGGCTTTGGACTCAACGGATTTCTCTCGGGAAAAACCATCTCCGCCAACAATAGCAAAACCGCCAGGCCGAGAAACCACTGAAACCGTTCGTGAAACTGCCGCACCGTGCGCGCGGCGGAATCGGACTTCGGCAGCGGCGCGAGTCCTCGCTCGTAGAGCACCTCCATGCTGCGCGCGCCCGTCAGCGGCAGATAAAACCCGTCCGTCTCCTTCGCGAGTTGCTGGAGCAGACCTTCGTTCAACCGCGACTTTACTACGTTGCCGGAGGAGTCCTTGATGAAGACACGATTGCCATACGGGTCTTTGCTGCTCAACAACTCGCCGTTCGGCGTGCCCACGCCGATGGTGAAAATCCGCAGCCCCGCCTTCTTGCCCTCGCGCGCCGCCGCCAGTGCCGCGTCCGCGTCGTCGTTGTCTTCGCCGTCGGTGAAGAGCACGAGGATTTTGTGGTTCTCATTCTCCTCCTTGAACGCCGCGCGCGCGGTCTGAATCGCCTCGGCCAGCGCGGTGCCGCCTTGCGGAATCACGTTCACATCCAGGAACTCCACGCTCTGCCGGAACGCCTCCTCGTCGAGCGAGAGCGGGCATTGCAGAAACGCGCCGCCCGCGAACGCGACCAGCCCGAGCCGGTCGCTCTGGGCGAGACGCAGCAAATCCACGGCAGCGAGCTTGGCGCGCGACAATCGGTTCGGCTGCACGTCATCCGCCAACATGCTTTTGGAAGTGTCGATGGCGACCACGATGTCGAGTCCGCTCTGTTTGGATTCTTCGAGCGAGAAACCCCATTGCGGACGCGCGAGCGAAAAAATCAGCGCCGCCACCGCCACCGCGAACAGCACGAGCCGGAATTTCTGCCGCCTCTTCGACACGCCCGACAGCAGCGATTCCAGCAGTCGTGCGCTGATGAATTGCGCGAGCAGCTTCTGCCGGCGATGCCAGCTCCACACGAGCAGCGCGGCGAGCGGCAGGAGCAGCAGCAGGAGCCAGAGGAGTTGGGGGAGGGCGAAGTTCATGCGTTGAGTAAATGACGAATGACGAATGACGAATGACGAATGAAATCCGAATGCCTCAACGAGGCAGGCACGCGTTCGTGACCGCGCTTCGTCATTCGCCATTCGTCAGTCGTCAGTCTGTTCACGGCAATCTCCTCCAAATCGTGTTTGCCAGCAGCGCCTCCACCAGCAGCAGCAACAATCCCGGCACCGCGAACCAGTGGAACAGTTCATCGCGCCGCACGAACTTCTTCACCACCGCTTCGGTCTTCTCGTAGCGATCAATCTCGTCGTAAATTTTCCGCAACGTGTCCGTGCTGTCGGCGCGGAAGTATTTGCCGCCCGTCTTGTCCGCGATGGCGGTGAGCGTCGGTTCGTCAATGTCCACGTTCATCATCACGTAGCGTTTGCCGAAGGGCGTCTGCTGCGGGAACGGCGCCTGGCCGCGAATGCCCACGCCAATTGTATAGACCTTCATGTCCAGCGCCTTGGCGGCTTCGGCGGCGGTGAGCGGCGGAATCTTCCCGGCGTTATTCTGGCCGTCGGTCATCAGGATCACGATTTTGCTTTTCGAGCGCACGTCGCGCAGGCGGTTCACGGCGGCGGACAATCCGGCTCCAATCGCCGTGCCGTCCTCGATGGTGTGCAGTTCAAGGCGATCCAAGTTTGCGCGGAGGAAACCGTGATCGAGCGTGAGCGGCGCGGCGATGTAGGGCTTGCCCGCGAAGGCCACGAGACCGATGCGGTCGTTCGGACGCTTCTCGATGAACTTCGCCACGGTGTCCTTCGCCACCACGAGCCGGTTCACGCGCTGGCCTTTGATTTCAAAATCTTCCGACTCCATGCTGCCGGACAAATCCAGCGCGATGACGATGTCCACGCCGCTCGCGCGCACGGACGTTTCCGTCTGCGTCTTCTGCGGACGCGCCAGCGCCGCGATGAGCAGCGCGAGCGCAAGCCAGCGCACAGCCATCAGCAGCGCGCCCGCGCGCGAGCGGCTCGTCTGGCCGAGATTTTTCAGCAGCGCCACCGAAGAATACACGAACGACGGACGCGGCCCGCGCCGACCACGCAGCCACGCCGCCAGCGGCAGCAAGAGCAGCAGCAGGAGCAGCCAGGGATGTTGAAACGAGAAATTCATGCTGATGGCAGCGGCGGCGGGGCAGGGGGCATGGCCGGAGTTGGGTCATGCTGCGTTTCGTGGACAAGGCGCAGCGCGGACTCGTGCAACTCAC
>JANOAY010000168.1:0-5211 GCA_031411375.1 Pedosphaera sp.
CGTGCCGATCAAGCGCGTCCACAAAATGTCCGAGGCGCAGGTGAAGAAGGAGATGGGACCGCATCCGCTGGTGTGGAAGGAGACGATCCGCGCGCTGCCCTGGCAGCATGTGGTCGTGTTCACGCGGCGGTAGCGGAATAAACTTCAAACTCCAAAACTCAAATCCCAAACAAATTCCAAGCCCCAAACTTTCAAGCGCGGACGGACGGGCGCATCTCTGCATATGTTTTTGAAACGGGAGGCGCGAAACGCTGTCGCGTCTGGGAACGCCGGCTTCCAGCCGGCGTGTTTCTTGCAGAAGAACACCTTCGCGCCGGCAAGGATGCCGGCGTTCCCAGGCAGCGCTCCGCAACTCTCACGCAACCCCGGTGTTCGGGTTAAAGGCTTGCAGCTTTCCGGCCCGTTCAGGAGAGTGCGGCTCTGATTTTGAACACTCCCGACGTGATGCGACTGAATTTTTGCCGAGGCGTTTTTGCCGCCCTGTTTGCCGCGCTGGTTCTCACCAGCGGAACCCTCCGTGCCGCGGATGACGACGAGGTCGTGGACGAAAATCCGACCGGGCCGGGTCGGACGAACTGGACTTTCACCACGCGCGGCGCAGTCACAGGCACGCCGGTCTTGAGCGAGGACGGTCTCACGCTCTACGTCGGCTCGGCAGACCGTTACTTCTACGCGCTCCACACCGGTTCGGAAGACGAGTTTCGCGGCACCAACCGGCTGAAATGGAAAATCAAACTCGGCGGTCCCGTCACCGCCTCCGCCACGATTGACGGCGAGAACATTTACGTCCCGTGCGGCAACGGCCGGCTCTACAATCTGGGCGACGCGGGCGACCGCGCCGTCTTCCGCTGGGAAACGCCCTTCCGTGCCCGGCGCACCGGCATCAGCAGTCCGGCGGTCGCGGACGACGGCACCATCTATGTCGGCTCCTCGGACCGGCAGCTCTACGGCCTCTATCCCGAGGACGGCACGGTGAAAAGCCCCTGGCCCTTCCGCTCCTACACCGACGTGGGCACGCCCGTCATCTCCTCGTCCGGTACGAACGACGACGGGACTATATTCATCGCCACTGGATCGCGTTTGCTCGGCGTGTCCACGGAGGCGGCGGAAGTTTCCCGATTTACTCCCGGCAAGATCATTCGCTCCGTGCCCGCCATTGGCGAAGACGGTCAGCTTTACCTCGGCTCGAATGACGAGCGCGTGTATGCGCTCGATTCCGGCGGCACCACCAATGACGTCATTTGGAAATTCAACACCGGAAAGAATGTCAGTTCGTCGCCCGTCGTCGGCGCGAACGGCGACGTTTACGTCGGTTCCGAAAGCGCGCGGCTCTACTGCTTCCGCCCCACCGGCGAGCTGCGCTGGTCGGTGCCGACCGGGCGCGCGGTGCATTCGGCATTGAGCATCGGCGCGGACGGCACGATCTACGCCGGCTCGGACGATGGCCGGATGTATGCCGTCTCCGCCGACGGGCAGGTGCGCTGGAAGATCCGCACGCGCGGCGCGGTTCGTTCCGCCGCCGTCATTGATGCGGAGGGCACGGTTTATTTCGGATCGAACGACCGGAAAATCTACTCGATCTACGACGAGGCCGTGGCGGAGGAAAACGTGTGGCCGATGTTCCGCCGCGACCGGCAGCACACCGCGCGCTCGACGCACGGCGAACCGTACCTCTTTCAGAATCCGCTCGGCACCAATGTTCCGTTCAGTTTCGTCCGCACCAACGTCGCGTTTGGAAAGACGAAGCTCGTCGTGACCAACGGCGTGAATGCGCTGACCGTGACCAACGGGGCGAGCGTGCTCCTTTCCGTCGTGGCGCGCGCGGGCGCGGACTTCGCGATCCAATGGCAGCGCGACGGCGCAGACCTCGATCCCGACCTGAACCGCAGCGCGACCAACGCCACGCTCGTGCTGACCAACGTGCAGTTCGCCGACGCGGGACAGTACACGGTGCGGGTGGAAAATGATTTCGGCAGCGCGGAGAGCGCGGAACCGTTCACGCTGGATGTGAACGCCACGCCAACGATTGAGATTGCCGCCACCAACCGTTTCCTCCTCGCCAGCAACGTGCTCACGCTCGAAACCCTCGTGACCGGCAGCGGCACCTTCACCTACCAATGGTTCTTCGGCACGAACACGATTGCCGGCGCGACCAACGCCACCTTCACGATCTCCAATGCGCTGGCTTCCGACTCGGGCCGCTACTCTGTCCGCGTCGCAAATCAGTTCGGCACCAACGGCAGCGGCCCGGTCGTGACCGTGACGGTGCTGAACAACGACCGTCCCCCCGCAGCACAGCGGCTCGGTGCGGGCCAGCGGCATTCGCAGGCGATTCTTGCCGACGGCACGCTCTGGTCGTGGGGCTTGGAAAACTTCGGACAGCTCGGCAACAACGTGAGCGGTTCCGCCGGAACCAATTTAATCTTCACCAGCCTGCCGCAACTGATCGGCACCAACGGCGCGAGCAACACCAACGCCGTCTGGCTCGGCGTGACGGCGGGCAGTCGCGGCTTCGATGTCGCCACCAACCAGTTCGGCGGCTTCTCGCTCGGTCTCCAGACGAACGGCACGCTGTGGGCGTGGGGCGCGAACCAGTCTGGCCAGCTCGGTCTTGGCACCACCACGTTGTCGCCCGTGCCGGTCCAGGTCGGCAGCGTTTCGAATTGGGTTCAGGTCGAGGCAGGCGCGAAGCACACGCTCGCCTTGCAGCGCGACGGCTCGCTCTGGGCGTGGGGCGCGAATGAATCGGGACAGCTCGGTCGAGGCGACACCAATTCCAGTCTCTCACCAGTGCGTGTCGGCACCGAATCCGCGTGGGTCGAAGTGCGCGCGGGCGGATTCTACAGTCTCGCGCGCCGCGCGGACGGCACCATCTGGGGCTGGGGCGCAAACACGGCGAACCAGTTGGGCGTGACGCCGCCCACGAATCGTTTCAGTCCCACGCGCATCGGCACGAACGCGCACTGGGCTTCCCTGAGTGCGGGGCTACTGCACTCGCTCGCCGTGACCACGAACGGCACGCTCTGGGCCTGGGGCCGCGGCAGCGCCGGACAGCTCGGCACCGGCTTCACCACCAATTCGCCCACGCCCTTCCGCGTCGGCACGGGTGAAAACTGGACTGCCGTCGAGGCCGGACTCTTCCATAGCTTCGGACTGCAAACGGGCGGCGTGCTCTACGCGTGGGGCGCGAACACCAACGGCCAGCTTGGCCTTGGCGACCTCGGCTCCGGCGGCGAAGTCAACGTGCGCGTGCCCACGCCCGTGCCCGCCAACGCCTCGAACACCGCTTGGGTGGAAATACAATCCTCCCGCCACACCGTCGCGCGGGACGTGGACGGAAACGTCTGGGCCTGGGGCTTCAACAGCCACGGCCAGGTCGGCAACGGCGTCACGAATCAGACGCTCCGTCCGGTGTCGCTCGTGTTCACCAATCCTCCCGTGTTCACCAACGCGCCCGGCATCTTCACGCAGCCCGCGCATCTCTCCGTGCTGGAGAGCAACGCCGCCTCCTTCACCATCAACGCCACCGGAGCGCCGCCCATTTTCTACCGCTGGTATTTCAACTCGAACGCCATCTCCAGCGGCATCAACGCCACGGCGACGAACTCGATTCTCAATTTCACCAACGCGCTCGCTGCGAACCAGGGCTTCTACTTCGTCATCGTCAGCAACAGCCTCGGCAGCGTGACCAGTTCCGTCGTCACGCTCACGGTCACGAACAGCGCGGGCGCGACCGCCGCCGCCCCGGTCATCACCTCGCAGCCGGTCAGCCGCGTGGCCGGTGTTTCCAACAACGTGACCTTCACCGTCGCGGCCACGGGCGTGCCGGCGGTGTCGTATCAATGGTATTTCAATAGCGCCCTCATCGCCTCCGGCACGAACGCCAGCGCGCTCACCGCCACCCTCACGCTGACCAATGTGGCTCCGACCGACGCCCTCCACGCCGGCTACTATCACGTCGTGGTCTCGAACAGCCTGGGCCGCGCGACCAGCCGGATCGTGGCGCTCACCCTGACCAACGACGAGGGCCTGGTCTTCCTGCCGTTCAACACCAACAGCGCGGGAATTTTCATCACCAACAGCCCGCCCTTCATCACAGTTGCGCCCACCAACCGGTCTGCCCTTACCAACAGCACGGTGTCGTTCACCGTCGAGGCGCTCGGCGCGACCCCGCTGGCTTACCAATGGCGCTTCAACTCGAACGCGCTCGACACGCTGCTCCGCGAAACCGCCACCAACGCCACGCTAATTCTGATCAACGTGGCCGTGACCAACAGCGGCTTCTACGACGTGGTGGTGACGAACGAAATCGGCTCCGTGACCAGCGCGCCCGTGCGGCTCACCGTCACGAACGGCGTCATCTCGATCACGCCCGGCTTCGCGGCGGCCAAATCCGCCAGCGTGGAGCTTCGCCTCGAATCCATCACCCGCGACGCGAACGGCGTCTTGATTCAACTCAACTCCAGCGGCGGTCGCGCCCGGCTGGTGCTGGAATACAAGGATGACCTGGGCGAAACCGAGTGGCAGCCCGTGGGCACCAACGACGGCGGCACGCTCCAGTTCCGCGACGCCACCGCGCCCGTGGACCGCGCCCGCTACTACCGCGTCCGCGCGGAGTGAGTGGAGCGCGGACATTCCTGTCCGCAGCAAGCCGCTGAGTAGTGAGGCGCAAGACCTTGCCGGCACCGTCCGTCGTTCGTGGCTTGCTGCGGACAGGAATGTCCGCGCTCCGTCTCAACGCAGAAAAGTCGCGCGCAGGAATTCTATCGCCGGTTCCAAGTCGTTCAGCGTCCCGTCCCAATTCACCCGCGCCTGCGCCGCTGTCGAAGATGACTTCCCCTCCAGCGCGGAAGTTGAAATGAGTTTCCCCACCACCGCCTCGCTCGCGAGAAACTCGGCGAGCTTCTGCGCCAGCCCCGGATGCGGTGCGCCGCGCACGACCGCGACGGAATTCGGAATCAGCACCGACTCCTCGCTCAACGGCAGCGCCGCCAGCGGCAGTCCCTCGCGCTGGCCAGAAGCGATGTCATCGAAGTCGGTCAGGCCAATCGCCGCCTCACCACGGCCCACGAGCTTTACGACCACGGAATTGCCATCCACGAGAAAGGGTTTGTTCGCCGCCAGCGCGCGGCACCATTGCTCCCAGCCGACCACGCCCCACTGCCGACGCAGCGCGATGAACTGTGCGGACGTGGTGCCGAACATGGGATA
>JANOAY010000169.1:0-3579 GCA_031411375.1 Pedosphaera sp.
CAGCGTGGCCACGATCCCAAGGTGCCGCTCATCGTCAGCCA
This sequence comes from Pedosphaera sp., assembly GCA_031411375.1. Classification (GTDB taxonomy): domain Bacteria; phylum Verrucomicrobiota; class Verrucomicrobiia; order Limisphaerales; family SIBH01; genus JANNGC01. Next base: position 42 of record JANOAY010000169.1, read on the forward strand.
CACTGGTCGTTCACGCTTTCAAGATATGTGCATCCATTCGCAACGGGAGGGGAGTGATCCCGCCGTGCCTCTGTCACCGTCCCAATCAGTGAAGAATCAATTGAAGCACGCGAAACCATGCGCCGCCCGCTCGCCGGCGGCGGGACATTAACATGAATGCTGAACTCGTCTCATCGCTGAAGCGCCCTGCGGACGCGCCGGGCGCGGAGTTCAGATATCCGCGCGACTACCTCGGCAACCGCCTGGTCTATCTCACCATTTCCTCGCGCGCCCGCGGGCTGTCCATCGGGGTGAATCTCAACCCGGACCAGCACTGCAACTTTGATTGCGCGTACTGTGAAGTGGACCGTCGGGTTCCGGCGGGTCGCAGCGCGCTCGATCTCGATCTTCTGGCCCGGGAACTGGAAGCCACGATCGCGCGCGTTACCAGCGGCGGGCTGCGCGAGCGGTCCCCATTCTCGCGGGTGGCGGAAGGGTTGTTGCGCCTCCGGCATGTCGCGATCAGCGGTGATGGCGAGCCGACGCTGTGCCCGCAATTTCGCGAGGCCGTGGAAACCGTCGTGCATGTCCGCGCCACTTCCGGCGGGCCGTTCTTCAAAATCGTCCTCATCACGAACGCCTCGAACCTGGATGACGCGCCAGTGCAGGACGGGTTGCGCCTGTTCACGCGCGACGATGAAGTCTGGGTCAAGCTGGACGCCGGCACGCAGGCGCACCTGGACGTGGTGAACCACGCCGACGTGCCCCTCGAAAAAATCCTGTCGAACATCCTGCTCGTCGCCCGGCAGCGGCCCGTGGTAATTCAAAGCCTGTTCCCGGCGCTGAACGGTCAGGCACCGGGCGAGGGAGAGATTGAGCAATACGTCCAGCGTTTGCAGGAACTGACGAAAGCAGGCGCGCAGATTTCGCTGGTGCAGATTTACTCGGCCACGCGGCCGACCGTAAATCCAGCCTGCGGACATCTACCGCTGCGTACTCTCTCCCGGATCGGACAGACGGTGCGGAGCCGGACCGGATTGAAGACGGAAATTTTTTGAAAGGCTGATTATGAATACGAACCCAACGAATGAGACGCTGTCGGCTACGATCTCCGGGCACCGGCTGTTCCGCGAACTCGAACCGCGCTACCTGGCGCTGCTGGCCGAGGTCGCCATGTTCAAGGAATTTCCTGCCGGCGAAGTCATCTTTCGCGAAGGCGATCCGGCGAACCGCTTTTACCTCATCCTTGAAGGCGAAGTGGCGCTCGAAAGCGCTCCGCAGGACAGCGCGCCCGTGGTCCTGCAAACCATCGGTCGCGACGACGTGCTGGGCTGGTCCTGGCTGTTCCCGCCCTACTACTGGCGCTTCGATGCGCGTGCCCTCACGCCGACGAAAGCGATCTTCTTCTACGGAACGTGGCTGCGCGACAGTTGCGAGCGCGATCACGATTTTGGCTACGAGATGATCAAGCGCATGTCCGTCGTGATGATCGAACGCCTGCAAGCCACGCGGAAGAAACTGGCCGAGGCCGGATCCCGCCCGTGAGGCGGGCGCCGTCGGAACTCATTCTTGCCCGGTCTTCCGGGAATCGCGCCGGAGTTGTGCGATGAACGCGACCAGTTCCCACCGTTGTTCCTCGGTCGTGCCTTCGGCGAAACTCGCCATCGGCGTGCCGTCGATGCCGTTGTTGAGCACTTTGTAAATATCTTCCAGCCGGCGACCGCTTCGCAGGTACGGGAGTCGCAAGTCGCGCGCGGGCGTCGCGTTCCCCCAGGAGTCCACGAGATTGGTCACGCCGCCGTTGCCATCGCCGTGCGCTCCGTGGCAGGGGGCGCAGGCGGTCCCGTAGAGCGCGCGTCCCTTCGCGACGTGGCGCGTGAATTCCTCGGGGCCATCAAACCAGGCGGGCCGTTTGGGAATCGTGACGGGTGGAGCGTAGTGCTCTGGCTTCCGCCAGCGGGGCGAGAAGGTTTTCACATAGCCAATCACCGCCTGCAGGTCGCGCTCCGGCAGCGCCGTGAACGCGGGCATGGCCGTGTCGGCGATGCCCTCGCGCACCGTGCGCGCCAGGTCGTCGTCCGTCGGCAGCGAGCCGGAGGGCGTGGAGCGGTATTTGAACACTCCGGCGCCGAAATCGCGTGGCCGCGGTTGGACGGTCAATCCCATTTCGCCCTGGCCATCGCCGCGCCGGCCGTGACAGAAAACGCAATTCTTCATGTACACGAAATGCCCTTGGAGCGTGGCGTGGATTTCGACCGGCGCCACGTTCGTGGCCGCGCCGGCCAGCGCGCAGGCGAGACCCAGCCAAGCTGCGGCCAGCGCACGTTGGGCGGTTCGGAGCATCCTCATGCTGACCGGAAGGAACGCTCTCACCTCGCCGCCCCGGGCTGCGGCCCGCGCGCCGTGACCGGTTTCTGCTTCCAGTAATCCGGCAAGCCCCGCTTCGTCTCGGCGAGAATCTCCCGCATGGCCTGGCGCGTGGCCGGACTGAGCGATGCGTAGGCCGTGCTCCGATCTGTGCCGGAGAGAATTTGCCAGAGCCGCGAATAGAGATGTTCCCGCATCGCCGCCGGCAGAGCTTCAAAGGCGTCCGAGTAGATCAAGTAACTGCACGGGTACTGGAACAGCCGCGTCTGCAAGTCGAAGTCGCGCAGCGAGCGCCCCCGCTGGTCCTGCGGTCCTTGCGACGTGAACTCTTTCACGAATTCCGCGCCACCCTGAATCGTGCCGGTCAGCGGCGACTCTTCTGCGAAGAGCAGATACTTCAAAAACGACTCCGCCGTGTTCGTGAGATAGCGGATGTGGCCGTATTGTTGGAGCTGCAGCGCCGTCTCGTAATGGAGCCGCGTGATGAAATTCTGCATGTGCATCTGATGCTCAAGCACCAGCAACGCCACGACATCGCTCTGGTTGCGCACATGGCGCGACACATCGAACCACGCGCTGAGGTTCGTCACGTTGCCCGCATGATTCGGCTCCTTCGCCTGCCGCGCGAACGCCGCCGGGCCGATCAGATTCCCGCGATGCGTCTGCTGGCCATGCGTGCCCGTCACGTACCAACCGCCCCAGCGCTCCCCGAACGGCGTGCGATGGTTCACCTGGGAGATGCCGCTGTTGAAATCCACGACACCGCTTTCGTCCGTGGCAAACGAGCGCGCCAGATGCCCGGGCACGCCCATCGTTTTCGCCGTCGCATGGCATTCGAGACACTGGTTGTTGCGCGTGAATTTCGGTTTGTCCGCCTTCGTTTGATCCAGCGTGTAGAACACCCCGCCGAGTTTCGGATCGGCCACCGCCAGTTCAATCATCGGCGCGCCCGGAATGAACCCGACGTAAACGTCATCGTTGAAAAAAACGGCGCGCGGGTTCGACGGTGAGATGTGCTCGCGCTGCAACGAGGTCTTCGAGAAGACGAGCATCTGCGAGGATTTCGGGACTTTGAGTTCATCCAGCACCGCGAGCAGATAGCCGTAGGCCTCGTCGTGCTGAAGCGCGACGGCCCCGGTGTCGATTCGCTTTTGCAGTCGGGCCACCACGCCCGTCACCGCCGCCTTGTTGT
>JANOAY010000170.1:0-2106 GCA_031411375.1 Pedosphaera sp.
AGGTTCGTCATCGCCACGAGCCAGAAGACCGTGGCGAAGGCCGACCAGCCGCCGAGAGAATGCACCACGCCCGAGAGCGGGTTCTTGAACGTGTCCACCCGGAGTCCGAAATAAAACGCGGCGAGCGCGATGATGATCTGCCCGAGCAGTTTCTTACGCGCGCCAATGGGCGAGAGATCGTCCCAAAAGCCGAGGGCGAACATGGCTAGGCTGGTCAAGCCGAGGACGATGCGAGGGTTGCCCGGCTGCGGCGGCACGAGCGCGAAGCTCGCCGCCGTCACCAGCACAAAAGCTATCGCCAAGCCCAGACCGCCGAGACGAGGGATGGGCGTCTTGTGCGTCTGATGCAGTTCCTTGCGCGAACCGACCGCCGGTGCGACGCGCGCGATGACCACGGGAATGACAAACAGGCAGACGACAAAACCAATCGCTCCGAACACCAGAGCGATCAGCGGCAGCAGGGACAAAGTTTGTTCGATGTCAGTCAGCATCGGGGGATTGTGCCGGTTTGGTCTTAGGCGAGCGCATTACATCACCGGCCATTTGTTCCGTCAAGTGACGGACAGTAAAACTCGGGATAGGCGGAGCGCGGGCGGCGGCGGAGCGCGGGTTTTCAACCCGCAGCAATGTGAAATGGAGAACGGTGTTCGCAAGTTCTTGCGCTCTCGGCTGACGAATGTTGCTGCGGGTTAAAAACCCGCGCTCCGTTACGAAATGGCTCCGCCGTTAAAAAGTCTGAAGTGGACGGTGGACAGTGGGCGAAGGTGCGGACGGAAACTGGTTTCAGACGAAACCGTTTCAGTCCCGGTGCGCAGGCGGGGTGAGGGCGCGGAGAAAATCAGCGCGCGGGACGCCGGTGGAAGGAGCGGCGGCGCAGGCGGCGCGCGCGGACGTGTATTCCGCATCGCGCGCGGCCCAGCGGCGCAGGACAGCGGCGAGTTCCGCGCCGCCGTGAATGGGATTGAGAACCAGGCCGCGTCCTGATTCTGAAATCACGCGCGCCGCCTCGCTCGGGCGCGGGCCGAGGAAAACCACGGGCCGTTGCGCCGCGAGCGCGCCGTAAATCTTGCTCGGCACCACCAAGCCGAGCAGCGCGTCGCTCATGCACGCGAGATGCGCATCGGCGGCAGCGAGTGCGGCCGGCAGTTGTTCCAGCGGCGCGGGCGGGCGGAACTCCACATTGGCGCACGAGGCCAGCGCGGTTCGCACCGATGCCAGCTTCGGACCCGAGCCAGCGAGCACGAACCGCACGGGCGCAAGGTGAAAAGCCTCGCGCGGCGAGGCGTCGTTCAACATTTTGACCGCCTCGATGATCGCCTCGAACGGATGCGCCAGTCCGAAGTTCCCGGAATACATCACCGTGAAGGGCTGTTGAGAGTTAAAGGTTGAGAGTGGAGAGCCGGATGCGCCCACCGCCCAGTTCGGAATCACGGTGATTTTCTCCGCCTTGATCCCGCGTGCCATCAACCGGTCTTTCATGCAGCGGCCCACGGCGATGATTTGATCGTGGCGGCGCAAAGACCAGTTCGAGAGACCGCGCAGCGCGCGCGCGGCGAAACCATTTTTCTTCAGCACGCCGAGTTCTTCCGCCACTTCGGGATAAACATCCTGCGCCCAATGCACCAGCCGCGCGCGCTTCCAAAATTTCAACAGCGGCCCGAACACGAGCAGCAGCGGCGGATCGGTAAGCGTCACGATCACATCGTGACGCGGCAGCCGGAGCGCACGCCCCAGCAGCGCGGGATAGAGCGAGGCGTAACTGAGCGCGCGGCGCACGAACGAAGCGCGCGTGAAGGGCAGGCCGCGCACGCGGTGAATTTTCGCTTTCTGCTTTCTGCTTTCTGTTTTCGAGGTGCCCGCCGCCAGCACGCTCACTTGCCAGCCTTCTTTCACCAATGCTTCCGCCAGTTCCGCGAGCAACTGCCCGGTCGCGCCGTCGTCGGGCTGATACACGCGATTGATGAAAAGGATGGAAGGCACAAGGGAAAAGCTGAAATTGCGAAAGCTGAAACGCTGAAATGGGCGGAACTAAGCGGAGCGCGGACTTTCCAGTCCGCAGCAATTTGCTGACACGGCGCGCTCTCGACTCGTCGAAAACCTCTGAGC
>JANOAY010000171.1:0-2534 GCA_031411375.1 Pedosphaera sp.
TTCAGCAGCGTCAACTGGCTCTCCGTCGGCTCGAACGGCGTGCGGCACTTCTTGCACACGGTGCGGACGAGGCGTTGGGCCAGCACCGCTTGCAGCGTCGAAGAAATCAGGAACGGCTCCACGCCCATGTCCACGAGGCGCGTCACCGCACCGGGCGCATCGTTCGTGTGCAGCGTGCTCAAGACCAAGTGGCCGGTGAGCGACGCCTGAATCGCGATCTGCGACGTCTCCAAGTCGCGCATTTCCCCGACCATGATCACGTCCGGGTCCTGACGCAGAAACGCGCGCAACGCCTTGCCGAAGGTCATGCCCACGGCCTCGTTGATCGCCACCTGCATGATGCCCTCGATGTCGTATTCCACCGGGTCTTCCGCCGTGAGCAGCTTGGTGTCAATCGTGTTCACCTTCCGCAGACACGAGTAGAGCGTCGTCGTTTTGCCGGAGCCAGTCGGGCCGGTGACGATGAAAATTCCGTTCGGCTGGAGAATCGCCTCGTTGACGTAATCGAAAAGATACTTGGGAAATTTCAGCGCCTCAATGTCGAGGTTCACCGCCGAGCGATCCAAAATACGCAGCACCACCGACTCGCCGAACTGCGTCGGCAGACACGACACGCGCAAATCAATCGGCTTGCCGGCGATGGGGAAACTGATGCGCCCGTCCTGCGGCAGACGGCGTTCGGAGATGTTCAGGTTCGCCATCACCTTGATGCGCGAAATCATCGGCAGCGCGAGGTGCTTCGGCGGCGGCGTCATCTCGTAGAGCGCGCCGTCCACGCGGTAACGAATCTTGAACTCGTCCTCGAACGGCTCGAAGTGAATGTCGCTCGCGCGGTCTTGCACCGCCTGATAGAGCACGAGATTCACGAAGCGCACGATGGGCGCTTCATTCGCGAGTTCTGCGGCCGCCTCCTCGGAGCCTTCAGCGGCTTCGCGTGCGATCTCCTCGTCGTCGAGTCCCGCCAGCGCCTCGCTCATGCTGCCGCCGTCCTCGGGATAATACTTGTCGATCAGTTTGAGAATCTGCCCCTGATCCGCGACGAGCACCTGAACTTCCTTGCGGACAATGAAACCGATTTCGTCCACGACCGCCGGGTTCAACGGATCGCCAATCGCCACCTGCAACACCGAACCGTAATCCGCCACCGGCACGCACTGATACATCCGGGCCGTGGACGCGGGGAGCAGGGCGACGAGTTCCGGCGTGAGTTCCTTGTCGTCGAGGTTGACGACCTCCGTGCCGAGATGCGCGGCCATGATGGCCAACTGCGTTTCAATTTCGACGATGCCGAAATCGTGCAACACCTGCGAAAAACTTTTCCCGCTGCGCGCCTGCTCCTGGATCACCTCGTCCAGTTGCAGATCGTCAATGAGTCCCTGCTCTTTGATGAGCGACAGGAGCGGATTGGAAATATATTCGCCCATGCTACGAATTCCGTTGCTGCGCGGCGGCGGCGACGGCCTGCGCCATCTCCCATTCCTGGAGCTTCGCCTGCACTGTCGTCGGGTCCTGGGATTTGTTGACCACTTCCTCGCGCGAAATCATGCCGGCCTGATACTTCTCCATCAGGAAGCCGTCGAGCGTCACCATGCCGAACTTCGCGCCCGTCTGAATGTCCGAGTTGATGCGGTAAGTTTTGTTGTCGCGAATCAGCGCCGCGATGGACGGCGTGTTGATCATGATTTCGTAAGCGGCCACGCGGCCCGGCTTGTCCGAGCGCGGCAGCAGCAACTGCGAAATCACGCCTTGCAGCACGGTGGAAAGCTGGATGCGAATCGTCTCCTGCTGGTTTGCAGGAAAGGCGTTCACGATACGGTCAATCGTCTTCGCCGCGCCGGTGGTGTGCAGCGTGCCGAAAACCAAGTGGCCGGTTTCCGCCGCGGTGATCGCCGCTTCCATCGTTTCCAAGTCGCGCAATTCGCCGACCAGAATCACGTCCGGATCCTGACGCAGCGCACGGCGCAGCGCCTCGGCGAAGTTCGGCACGTCCACGTTCACCTCGCGCTGCGTGACCACGCCCTTCTTGTGTTTGTGATAATACTCGATGGGGTCTTCGATGGTGATGATGTGCGCGTCGTCGCGCTCCTCGTTGATGATGTTGATCATCGAGGCCAGCGTCGTGGTCTTGCCGGAGCCGGTCGGGCCGGTGACGAGGACGAGACCGCGCGGCTTGTAAAGCAGGCGCATGACCGTCTCTTTGGGCAGGCCGATCTGCTCGAGGGTCAGCAGCTTGTTCGGAATCTGCCGCAACACCATCGCGAAATTGCCCTTCTCCTTGAACACGCTGACGCGGAAACGCGCCAGTTCACCGAACGCAAAACCAAAGTCCGCGCCGCCACGCTCGCGGCATTGCTGGATGTGATCTTCCGACGTGATCGAGCGCATCAACTCCTCCGTGTCTTCGGGCTTGAGCTGCGGCCCTTCGACACGATGCAGCACGCCATGCAGACGGATCACGGGTGGAATTCCCACGCGCAAGTGCAGGTCCGCCGCGCCTTCCGACACGACCAACTGCAACAAATCGGACATCGAGT
>JANOAY010000172.1:0-11293 GCA_031411375.1 Pedosphaera sp.
CGCGTGCGACCGCTTGATCGGTGGCGGGACATTGGGCGCCTGCGTGAGCACCGCGATTTCTTCTCCCGTGATGGTTGGATCTGCGCCTTTGGCATTGGGTCCGCGCGCGGCGACCGCGGCCTCAGCGCCGGGTGCAATGCAGGGAGCCGTCACCAGAAGGGCACTCGCCAGCGCGCCGGCGCATAGCGATGACAGGGCGTTAGTTTTCATGCGTTTTATTGGCTTTTTGTTCGCTCACAGTAAGGCGACGCCGCCCCGGCAGTATGGGGTGTTGACCGTAGCTCCGGTGCTCGTGTCCGTTGCCCAACGGTGGCCTGCGTTCCTGACCGCGCCGCGACTGTGTGGAACATCAGCCCGTACAGTGCAGGCGGCTAACCATCCGTTGTCCATCAGTGGGCGGGAATTGGAGTGCTTGCGCCGAGCCGTTGAGTGGTGGTGACGACCGCTGGCCAATCCGCAGGGCTAAAAAATCGTGGCTCGTCAGCCTTCGTTGTCCGCGATGAGCACTTTGGGCAGAACGTGAACCGCCCAGAGCACGACGCCAGCGATCCAAAGCAGCGCCCCATAAGTGTAATGTGAGGCGAGAAGCTGCGGCCAGAAATCGCCGCTGATGCGCGTGGCCATGCCGAGCAACATCAGTCCGACCGCGACGAGCACCCAGCGGTTGCGCCTTTTCAGCAGCGCGAGATTTCCGCTGTGACCGAACACGACGCGCGTGGCCACGACGAAGGTGATGACCGCGAAGCCGCCCACGAGCGTGAGGTGCAGCAGACTGACCCGATAAGCCGGGAACACGGAAACCGCGAGGAAGCCCGCCAGCACCCCGACGAAGGCGATGCGGATCGACGCGCCCAGCGCGTTGGTGGCTTGGGGCGCGCGATGAAACGGCATTTCGAGAAAGAGATAAACGAACGTCGTGCCGAAGCGCAGGGCGTAGGCCGTCCGAGACCAGCCCTTCGCCTCCAGGAGGAACGACGCGATGATGAACAGGCCGGCCAGCAACGCGAGGCCCGCCTTTCTCCACCAGCCCGCCGCGGGCGCGAGCGCTTCCGCAAAGTCCTGCCGGTTTTGCATTCCGAAAAAGCGCGGCAGGATGAACGGCCCGATGCCGAGAATGGGCAGAAGCACGAATCCTTGATACGAGAGCAGCCGTTGCAACGTGATCCAGAACCCGTCGAGTTCGCGGTAATTTTGCACGAGGGCGAGAACACCGCCCACCGCGACACACAGGAAGGCCAGTCCCACGAGCACGAACCCGGGCGGCGGCGTGTCCTGGCGCTGCTTCGCCCGCGTCGCCATGAAGCAGACGAAAGCCGCGAGCAACACGAGGAACAGCGCATCACCGGCAAAAATTTTGCTACACGCGAAGGCAACAACCGTTGCGGCATGGATCGTCACGAGCGCCATCACCTGCCAGACGTGCAATGGTCTGGCCGAGAGCATGCGCGGCATGGCCGTGCCGAGGAAGCCGATGATGAACGCGCCAAAGAGTCCGTAAGCCATGATGCGGGCGTGGCCGAGGCCGGGATAAAGTTCCAGCACGTTCGCGAAATGGAGCGGCCACAGCGCCACGCCCACGATTCCGGCCAGCACTCCGGCGGGAAAGAAAACCCGGAAGGGTTCCCGGCCCACGTCGGAAAAAGAAATACGCTGTTTGGAACGGACCATCATGTGTTCACGCTAGCTCATGGCTCGCCGCCTGCCGTCGTCGCCATTCGGTATCGGCAGCATCGCCCTCATGGGCATCACAAGCTCGCCCTCTTTTGCTTTTTTCGTGGCGGCCGATTGGGAAGGCACTTTTCAAAACGCGCTGGACCGCAGGATAAGCTGGATCGCACTTCTAGGGTTTCTCCTTACCCTCGCTAGTCCGTTCCCCACGCGCAGAATTGGGAGCCGCCCAATTGTTGCGCGCCGTGACTCTCCCTAATTTGCGGACACCGAAACAAATTCGGATTCGCAAAAGGAAAGCAACGATATGCAAAACGAGAACACTTTGGTTGAGGCGCTGGGCCAGTCGAAGATTTATCAGGATTACGAGCGGGCCTTCAGCGATGCCACCGGACTGCCAGTCGCCCTGCGGCCGGTCGAGTCGTGGCAGTTGCCGCATCACCGGCAGCGGAGCGAGAATCCCTTTTGCGCGATGCTGGCCAAGAAGAGCCGCGCCTGCGCCGCCTGTCTCCAGTTGCAGCAAAAGCTGGCGGAGAACGCGCGGCACGAGGCGGCGACGGAAACCTGTCAGGCCGGCCTCTGCGACACGGCGGTGCCGGTGCGGCTCGGCGGAAATCTCGTCGCCTTCCTGCACACCGGCCAGGTCTTCCGCAAGAAGCCCACGCCGGCGCAGTTCGACCGCGTGGCCAAGCTCGCCCAGGAGTGGGGCGTGGACGTGGATCTCGCCGGCTTGAGAAAGGCCTATTTCAAGACCCGCGTGCTGACGCCGCGCGAACACGAGTCCATGGTGAAATTGCTCCAGATTTTTGCGCAGCATCTCTCGTTGATCAGCAACCAGATCGTGGTCCAGCAGGAGAACGCCGAACCGCCAGTCATCACGCGCGCCAAGGAATACATTCGCCAGCACCAGACCGAGGACCTTTCGCTCGGGCAGGTCGCCCAGGCGGTCAACACCAGCACGTTCTACTTCTGCAAAATGTTCAAGAAGGTCTCAGGCATCAACTTCACCGACTACGTGTCGCGCGTGCGCATCGAGAAGGCGAAGAACCTGCTGCTCAATCCCAATCTGCGCGTCAGTGAAATCGCCTACGAAGTCGGCTTCCAGTCGCTCACGCATTTCAACCGGGTGTTCAAGAAAATCACCGGCCAGTCACCCACGGAGTATCGCGGCCAACTGGCTCACGCGTGAACGAAGGCCGGGCCAGGGTTCTTGAGGCGGCGGTGAGCGGGCGGTTGTCTCGCGCGCCCGGCTCCCCTAGGGTTCGCGCATGTCGAACCTCGCGAACTTCGCGGAGCTGACGCGCGAACAACTCATTCATCGCGTGCAAACTTTGACAGCGGAGGCGGTCGCGCACCAAGCCGGCGGAGAGGCGGATGCGCGCCTGCTGGCCCATTACAAGGCCGCGCTCGACGCCCATTCGATTGTCGCCAGCACCGATCCGCAGGGCCGCATCACCTACGTGAACGACAAGTTCTGCGAGATCTCCAAATACTCGCGCGCGGAACTGCTCGGGCAGGATCACCGCATCATCAACTCGGGGTTTCACTCCAAGGAATTTTTCCGCGCCCTCTGGGCCACCATCGCGCACGGCGAGACGTGGCGCGGCGAGCTTCGCAACCGCGCCAAGGACGGCACGTTCTATTGGGTGGACACGACGATTTATCCCTTCGTGAGCGCCGCCGGGAAACCCACGCAGTACGTCGCCATCCGCACCGACATCACGGAGCGCAAGGCGCAGGAGCAGGAGCGTCTCGCGTTGCAACAGCAGATTCTGGAAGTCAGCGAACGCGAGCGCGGGCGCATCGGGCAGGATTTGCACGACGGCTTGGGCCAGCATCTGACCGGCATCGAACTGATGACCCAGGCGCTCGAACAAAAACTCGGCGGGCGCTCCAAGGCCGACGCGGCGCAGGCGGCGAAGATTGCTCACCATGTGCGCAACGCCATTCGCCAAACGCGCGCCCTCGCTCGCGGGCTTTCACCCGTGGCCCTCGAAGCGAACGGTCTCATGTCCGCGCTTCAGGAACTCGCCGCCAACGCGCAGGAGATGTTCCGCGTCCAGTGCGTGTTCCGCTGCGAGAGACCAGTGTTGATTCGGGAGAACACCGTGGCCACGCACCTGTTTCGCATCGCGCAGGAGGCGGTCAGCAACGCCGTCCGTCACGGTCACGCGACACGCATCGACATTGCGCTCACCACTTCGCCGGAGCGCTTGGTGCTGACGGTGAGCGACAACGGAACTGGCTTTGATCCCGCCCGCCCGGCCGGCCGCGGGTTGGGGCTGCGGATCATGAACCATCGGGCGGTCGTCTGCGGCGGCACGTTCTCGGTGGCGCGCGGCCCGGCCGGCGGCCCGTGCGCGGTTTGTGTGATTGAAAATCCCGGGGCAATCCTGCTTTCTGACGCCCCATGATCGCGAAGAAAAGAACCGCTGCCGTCTCACGGAAGAAGATTTTTCTCGTCGATGATCATCCGATGATGCGCGAGGGACTGGCGCAACTCATCGCGCAGGAAAAGGATCTCGTCGTGTGCGGCGAAGCCGAGGACGCCGCCGGAGCCTTGCAACAGATCGAACAACTTCAGCCTGACCTCGCGCTGGTGGACATCACCCTTCGCACCACGAACGGACTGGAGTTGATCAAAGACTTGCGCCTGCGCGTGCCGGGTCTCGCGGTGCTGGTGATTTCCATGCACGAGGAATCGCTCTACGCCGAGCGCGTGCTGCGCGCGGGCGGGCGCGGCTACATCATGAAGCAGGAGGGCGGGAAGAAGTTGATGACGGCGATCCGCCACGTCCTCGGCGGCGGCACTTATGTGAGCGAGAAAATGGCCGCGAAGATTCTCGATATTTTTTCCGGCCACCGGACCGAGGGCGCGTCCCCGGTCGAGACGCTCACGGATCGCGAGTTTGAAGTGTTCCAACTGCTCGGCCAGGGACGCAGCACGAAGGAAATCGCGGAGCAACTGCACGTCAGCGCGAAGACCGTGGAAGTCCACCGCGTGAACATCAAGCAGAAGCTCAAGATCTCCACCGCGGCCGAACTCATCCACTTTGCCGCGCGCTGGACGGAATCGTCGGAGCGCTCTTGATATCCGCCGCCAGCCGTTCAGGCGTGGGCCTGCTTCGCCGCCCCTCCAAAAAATTTTGGCGCGAACGGCTTCGCGTTGGGCTTGCTCATGTTGCTTTCGCTCCAATGTTCATCCGTGCGGAGCATCCGGTTCACGATCAGCATGTAGCTGCTGACGAGGGCGGCGACGAACAGGGCGGTAATGATGGCACCAATCATAATTGTTCCTGGTTGAATTGTTTCGCTGTCTCTTCGAGCGGCCTTCGGCGACCCGAAAGTATTCTGCAAAAACATGCGCCGCTCCTCGCGGGAGCACTCACCGCCCATTGCCCAACCCTTCGCAGTTCTTGCCACCTGCTCAGGCCGCGAGGCCGAAGCGGTAATGCACTTGCTCCGCGTTCAAGCCGAGCGACTTCGCCACATGCTGCGCGGCCAGCGTGGTGGCGGCGTTCCGCACGAGCGCATCGGACTCGCGTTGGGCCAGGGCGACGCCCTCGTGCTTGATGGCATTGATTCGCAGGCCGCGTTCGAGCACCGCCACGAGGAACTCCTCGCAATTGACCGGACCATCCGTCTGGAAGTCGCGCACATGCGGCTCGCGATGGCCGCCAAATTCAATCGCGTATTCAACATGGTATTTCGGGATCATAATTTTGCTTTCTTAGTTGGGTTTTGTCTTCGGTCTTGTGAATCAAAGTCTTGTCTTCATTTGAAATCGCGTCCCGTCGCGCGCACCACCAGTACGGGGCACGGCGCGTGACGTACGACACGTTCGGCGGTGCTGCCCATGAACACATGCGCCAGCCCAGTGTAGCCGTGCGTCGAGATCACGATCAGATCGACTTTCAACGTCCGGGCCGCGTCCGTGATTTCCGCGTAGGGCGAGCCGTGGCGGACCAGAGTTTTCTCGACGACGGCGGAATCCAGGCCCGATCTGGCGAGCACTTTATTCAAGTGCTCCTTCGCTTGCGCCACGATGACGGTGTCGTTCAAGGCCATGGGCGAGTAGGCGAAATCCGGCGTGGGGAAAGGCTCGACCACGTTCAGCAGGATCAGCTTCGCCCCGAACTGGCCGGCCAGGCTGGCGGCGTAATCCAGCGCCTTTTCCGAGGGGCGCGAAAAATCCACCGGCACCAGGATGGAACGGATTTTCGGCGGCGAGGCTGGACGCCCGCCGGTGCGTGAACTGGGCTTGGTTGCTTTCGTTTTCATAATCGCGGGTGTTTTGTTGATGGCAAAATACGCCCGCGCCACAAGAGCGCTATCCGCCAATTGCCAATGTCTGGACAGTTTTTGAGCAGAAGGAACGCCGCAGAGTTTTACCAACGACGTTCGCTCTCGAACAATTTTTGGTGAGCACGGCGCCAGTTGCGGCTAAAGAATGAACTCAAGCCGGTTCCGAAGCAGAAAGGCGTGATGTACCCGGCCTGCAAAAAGGACAAATATGAAACGACTTCTCATCGCCTACGACGGCTCGTCCGCAGCGGACAGCGCCATCAACGATCTCATTCACGCCGCGCTGCCTGACACACTGGAGGCGGTGATGATGTCCGTGGCGGATGTCTATCTGCCGCCGGCTCCGCGTGCGCCCGAGGCCGAGGTGCCGCAGTTTCCGCCGGCAGTTCTTCAGAAGGCTCGAGAGCGGGCGCAGGAGGAAGTCGAGGCGCACCGGGTGCTGGCCGCGCGGGCGTGCGCGCGCGTTCAGAGTTTGTTCCCCAAATGGAATTGCACGCCGCTAGCCGTGGCCGATTCACCCGGCTGGGGTGTGGTGAAACACGCCACGGAATGGAGGGCCGATCTCGTGGTCGTGGGCGCGCAGAGCCACACGCGCCTCGAACGATTGTTTCTCGGCAGCGTGTCGCACAAGGTCATGGCCGAGGCTCCGTGCTCCGTCCGCATTGCCCGGTCGCATCGGGCCAAAGGTGAATTGTGCATCGTGGTGGCGGTGGATGGTTCGGTGGACTCGAAGGCCGCCTTGCAGGAAATCGCCGCGCGCTCGTGGCGGCCCGGCACGCAGTTTCGACTCGTGGTGGTGACCGATCCGCATCTTGAAACGGCCATGACCTGGCCGGGATTTCTGCCGCAGAATTTCGCGCAAACCAACGACCAGAGCGGCCGCGAATGGATCACCCGCATGGCCGAGGCGGCGGCGCAAATCCTGTTCGCCGCCGGTCTCAACGTGTCGAACCACATTTACGACGGCCATCCCAAGGACGTGCTTCTCCGCGTCAGCGACGAGTGGCACGCCGGCGCCATCTTCCTCGGCGCGCGCGGATTGAATCATGGGAACCGCCTGCCACTTGGCACGGTCGCCTCGTCCGTCGCCAGCCGCGCGAGTTGCACGGTTGAACTCGTGCGCTCGCCGCGCGCGTGATTTGGAAAACCGGACGCACCGCCTTGCGCCCGCAGCGGAGACCCGTCTGGGCTTTCCGCTTGCGGCCCAGAAAAAGAAACCCGGACCAGCCAGGGCTGATCTGGTTTCTGATTTCTCCGTCGCGTTACGCCGCGATTTTCAAGTCCGCCGGGGCGGGCATCTCTGCCGCCGGATAGCCCTCGGCGTGGATGTAGGAAATCTCCTTGAGCTTGAGCGCGCCTTCGAGCGCCACGGGGAAATTGCAGAGGCGTCCGAGGAAGAAGGAATCTTCCGCGCCCGCTTGTGCAACACCTCGCAACAAATGTGCGGCTTAGGACAATCCGCCCGCAGCCAAAGCCCATCTGGACGTGCAATCTCACTGCGTAAAAGAAAGGAAAACTATGAATGCCAACATATCCACCGACCGGCTCGTTCAAGACCTGAAGACCGTGGCCCGCGACACCGAGGATCTGCTCAAGGCCAGCGCTGGCGAAGTGGGCGAAAAAGCCCACGAAGCGCGTGTTCGCCTGACGAACGCCCTTGAACGCGCCAAAGACTCCTGCGAGCGGTTGCAAGATAAGGCCGTGGCCGGAGCCAAGGCGACCGACAAGGTCATCCGCGAACATCCGTATCAAAGCATCGGCATCGCGTTTGGCGTAGGCCTGCTCATCGGCGTGCTCGTCACGCGCAAGTGACATGAGCGAGACGAACAACGGCCTCTTCGCCTCGGCGAAGAGGCTCGCCGACCTGACGCTGGCGACCGCGCAGAATCGCGTCGAGCTGTTCGCGGTCGAGTTGCAGGAGTAGAAATGCCGCTTCGTCCGGGCGCTCCTTCTGACGGCTGCGGCCATTGCCCTCGGCGTCAGCGCCCTGGCCCTGCTCACTATCACGCTCGTGGTGCTGTTTTGGGAAAACGGACGCGTGCCTGTTCTTTGCGTCCTCACCGGATTGTTCCTGCTGGCGGGCGGGATGGTCTTGTCCGCGCTGCGGCGCTGCCTCGCCGGCGGGCCGGGCTTTCAGGGGACTCTGGGCGAACTGCGAAAGGATCGTGCATGTCTCCAACCGCCGAGCTGAACACCCTTCGCGAACGCAAGCGGGAGCTGCTCGTCGCCAGCGAAGTGCAGCGTCGTGTTCTGGCCGTGGAATGCGCCGCGTTGCAGGATCGCTTTGCCTGGCTTAAACCGTCCATTGACTTTGCTCGCCGTCTCCAACCATTGGCCGGATTTGCTCTGCCACTTTACCGCGCTTGGGCCGCTCGCAACGCGGACGCCACCGGCCCCCGCTCCTGGCTGAAGACTTTGGCCTCGGCGCTCCCTGTCGCCATGAAGTTTGCCACTGCCTTCGCCCAGTTCCGTTCCCGCTGAACTGCTTCTCAGTCTCTGCTCGTCTCCATACGCCCGAAAAGAAGGACCTAAAAAGAACCGAAGACTTCTTTGAGTTCTGAAGCCGAGCTCATCTTCCGCTTACGTCGTCGTGAATTGGAACGGCCGGCTCCATTCGGTTAAGAATAGGAGTCAACCCGCGCCTTACCATCGACAAGCGCGCCAGTTATCCGTGCCTTGCGGACAACGAGGGTGAGCCATGCACATGGAGCACAGCATTGACGCCTCCGAACGGATTCGCCACCTGCCGGGTGGCCAAGGGATCGTCAAACCACTGGTCATCGGCCACGAAGCGGTATTCGTAGTCGCCGGGCGCCAGCGAGAGGCTGATTTCCCACTCGCCGTCGGCATTGAGCTGCAGGGGAGCATGTTGCGGCGTCCACTCATTAAAGGTGCCGGCGACAGACACGCGTTGCGCACCGTCCTTGCCGCAACCGTTGGGGCATCAACGAATAGGACACATGAAGAAGCTCCCGCCGTTCTTCTGGGTTCTGCTGCTGGTGATGGCGCTGTTGTTTTTGCTGGCTTCATGCCGCCAGCCGCATCCCTGGTGGATGCCACAAGCTTCGGCCGAAAGGCGCTTGTGAACAATGCACCAGCGCGACTCCCTAGTCTGGGCCGTCGCCGCGAAAGCCAAAGGATGCTGTTGCCGCACCGCCAGCGTGAGGCATTCTCGTGGCCATGACACAATGGGAACAACTCGAGAAAACAGCCCGGGCGCTCGTGGCGCCGGGCCGGGGAATTCTCGCGGCCGACGAAAGCCACGGCACCATCGAGAAACGCTTTCAGGCGGTTGGCGTCACGGCCACGGAAGAAACCCGGCGCGCGTATCGCGAAATGCTTTTTACCACGCCGGAGCTTGGAGAGTTTGTCAGTGGAGTCATTTTGTTTGAGGAGACGATGCGGCAGAAGGCTGCGGACGGCACTCCGCTTATTGATGTCCTCAAGCGACAAGGAATCATACCCGGCATCAAAGTGGACAAGGGCGCGAAGGCGCTCGCTGGTTTTCCGGGGGAGAAGATCACGGAAGGACTTGATGGTCTGCGAGAACGGCTCGCTGAATACGCCCAACAGGGCGCGCGCTTCACCAAGTGGCGGGGCGTGATCACCATTGGCGCGGATCTCCCCGGCCGCACCTGCCTCGAAGCGAATGCACACGCGCTGGCGCGCTTCGCCGCGCTCAGCCAGGAGGCCGGACTGGTTCCAATTGTCGAACCCGAAGTGCTGATGGATGGCGATCACACCATCGAGCGGCACTTCGAAGTTACGGAGGCGGCCTTGAAGATCGTGTTCGAGAAACTGTTCGAGCATCGGGTGCGACTGGAAGCCATGTTGCTCAAACCTAACATGGTGGTGTCCGGCAGCGACTGCCCGCAGCCCGCAGGCGTGGAGCAGGCCGCCGCCCTGACCTGGCGCTGCATGTCACACGCTGTGCCCGCCGCAGTGCCCGGAATCGTTTTTCTGTCGGGCGGCCAAAGCGACGTGCGGGCGACGGAACATCTCAACGCGCTCAACCGGCAGGGTGCGGCGTCTTGGGAACTAAGTTTTTCTTTCGGCCGGGCGCTGCAGGCTCCGGCATTAAGAGCCTGGCGCGGTTCGGCCGGGAACATCCGCGCGGCTCAGCAGGCCCTGCATCAACGCGCACAGTTCAATTCGCAGGCCCGCTTGGGCAGTTACGTCGGCGAGAGTGCGAGCGGTTCCACCTGAGCGTCACCCGCTTCGCTGCTATTTGCCTTGAGGGAAGCTTCGTTGCGCTGTTCGAGACGCACTAGGCGATGGCACTCGACGCAGTTTTTCGCAATCCGGGCGTACGCCTCGGTGGCCGCATCAAGATTTTTTTCCGTCGCCGCCGTGAACAGCGCCTCGACATTTCGTTGATAGTTCGTGGTGCTCGCCAAGTAGTCTGGCTGCTTCATGGTGACCCAGAGGTTGCTCAGGGGCATGTTTCGCAGGTGCAGCGCGTTCTTCGCAACCAGATCAAACTTCTCCAGCGCCAGTCCTTCGAGAACAAACTGCGAGTAACCGAGCTTCTGCCGCATGAACGCCTGGGTGGCGGGACGGCGCGGTTCGGTGGTCGCGGCCAAGGCGAGCATTGCCAGAAGGAGAACTGCGGCTCTTCCCGCACGGGGGACAATTTTTGTTTTCATATGAACTATTCCGACGGGTCATCACGCCGGGGTGGCCGTGGATGATGCCCGCTTAAGGAACGAAGATGGGCGCAGACGTGCAGCGGGCGCCAACCAATCGTTGGCAAGTGCCGGCCATCGGTTGTCGTGATCCCGTTTTGATCGGGGGATTGACCAACTTTGACCAACTATTGGTGAGCCTCGGCCAAAACGCGGTGAGCGATCCGCTCACCTTCGTGCGAATAGGGAGTAGGTGAAGAGAAAAAAACATTAACCAAAAGCGACGGATGATTATGAAAAACTCAACCGCCACATTTCAGCACCCATTCCTGGAGGGAATGAGTGCGCTCCACCGCCAAGTGTTCCTCGAAGGTGCCAAAGAACACCACTTCGAGGTGGGAGACATTCTTTTCCGCGAAAGCGATCCGGCCAACACACTGTATTTGATTCAGACGGGCCGCATCGAACTGGAGGCCGTCTCGCGTTGCGGCAACACGACGACGATTCAAGGTCTGGGCGCGGGGGATGTGCTGGGGTGGTCCTGGCTGTTCCCGCCATTCGCCTGGCATTTTCAGGCACGCGCCACGCAACTCTCGTGGGGGTTGTGATGGCGCTCAATGCAGTGCGTCCCCAAGAGGGTGGAAGGCATGCCTATGCCGAATTGCCCGAGCCCTGGAAGTTGGCGATCAGGTTCG
>JANOAY010000173.1:0-29462 GCA_031411375.1 Pedosphaera sp.
GGCGCCGTCCGCGAAAATTTTCACCTGCAACCGGGACAATGGATTCATCGGGGCGAGACTGTAGCGAGGGGTGGAAAGAGAGCAATGGCGCAAATCACAACGGCCCCGGAGCGCGGGTTTTCAACCCGCAGCAACGTGAAATGGAGAGCAGTGTCCGCAAGTTCTCAAGCCCTCAACTTGCGAACGTTGCTGCGGGTTAAAAACCCGCGCTCCATCACCGCTGGTAAGTCGCCTCAAACGGCGTGCGCCCAACCTGCTTCCGCACGCCGTGATCGGGATTGGCGGCCAGATGTTCGCAGACTTTGAAGACGGTCTCGAAGTCGTCGTGCGCGCCGAGGCCGCTGGCGATTTGCGCCGAGGTCAGCGCGTGGCCCTTCTTCTCGGCGAGGTAGGCGAGGGTTTTTCCCTGCAACACGATGACCGCCGTAGCGGCCTTCTTGCCCGCCTCCACGCCGGGCTGATGGTAGGCGTTGATGTTGATGAGGCTGGCGTAAAGCCCGACCGCGCGCTCAAACAGCGCGATGAGCACGCCCACCGAAAACGGCGAAACTTCATTGATCGTGAGCGTGATGGATTCGCGCCCGCTCTCGTAAAGCGCCGTCCGCGTGCCGAGAAAAAAGCCCGCGAGATAATCACCCGCCGTCACGCCCGGCTCGACGAGCAGTGACGCCGTCTGCCGGTCGCGCAGCACCTCGATGAACGTGACGAAGAAATTGTTCAACCCGTCGCGCAACTGCTGCACGTAGGCGTGCTGGTCGGTCGAGCCTTTGTTGCCATAGACGGCAAGACCCTTGTTCACGAGCTTGCCGTCGCGGTCGAGTTCCTTGCCGATTGATTCCATGACGAGCTGCTGGAGATATTTGGAGAAGAGTTCCAAACGATCCTTGTAGGGTAGCACGACCATGTCCTTCGCGCCCCGTCCGCCGCCGGCGTGGAACCACATCGCGGCGAGCAGCGTGGCGGGATTGCGCGCGGTGTCGGCGAGGCGCGTGACTTCATCGCACGCCCGCGCTCCGGCCAGCAGCGCGTCAATATCGAGTCCTTGCAGCGCGGCGGGCAGCAGACCCACGGCGGAAAGCTCACTGGTGCGGCCGCCCACCCAGTCCCACATCGGGAAGCGCGGCAGCCAGCCGTTCTTCGTCGCAAATTGATCCAGTTCGCTGCCTGCGCCCGTGACGGCGACGGCGTGGGTCGCAAACTTCAACCCCGCGCGCTCGTACGCCGCCTGCGCTTCGAGCATCCCGTTGCGCGTCTCTTTGGTGCCGCCGGATTTTGAGATGACCACCGAGAGCGTCCAGCCGAGTTCGCCGCCAATCTCCGCGAGCACCTTGTCCATGCCGTCGGGATCGGTGTTGTCGAAGAAGAACACGCGCATCTTGTCTGACGCAGGCTGGCCGAGCGCCTTGGCCACGAATTGCGGCCCGAGCGCCGAGCCGCCGATGCCGATGACGAGCACATTTTTGAAGGGCGCACCCGCGCCGCGCACCGTGCCGCCGTGGACTTGCACGGCGAATTTCTTCACCGCCGCCACGGTGGTTTCAATCTCCAGCCGCATCTCCGGCGTGGGCGCGAGCGCGGCGTTCCGCAGCCAGTAGTGGCCGACCATGCGCTTCTCGTCCGCGTTGGCGATGCTGCCCGCTTCGAGCGCCTTCATCTCGGCGAAAGCGGATTGCAGGCGCGGCTCCATCTGCGCGAAGAAGTCGTCGGCGAAATTCATCCGGCTCAAATCCACGCCGAGACCGAGGGCGGGAAATTCCGAGTAATGTTTCTGGAAGCGGTGCCACAACTGCTCTTGGGATAGTTTCATACGCGCGCGGACTTTGAACCGGTGGCGCGCGCGTTCAAAGAATCTTTTCAGCGCAGCTTCGGAAAGAACGCGTGCGCGGCGTCGCACGTCGCGCGGCTGAGTTCTTCCAGCGAACAGTTTTTCACCTGGGCAGTCGTGTCCGCGATTTCCTTCACGTAGGCCGGCTCGCACCGCTTGCCGCGATACGGAATCGGCGCGAGGAACGGGCCGTCCGTCTCCAGCATGAATTCACCGAGCGGGGTCGCGGCCACGGCGTCGCGCACATTCTGGCCGTTCTTGAAGGTGACGATGCCGGTGAAGCTCACGAGGGAGCCAAGCGCACGAATGCGCGCCAGCGCGGCGAGGTCGCCGGAGAAGCAGTGGAACACGCCGCGCGTGCGTCCGGCGAACGGCTGCAGGAGCGCGAGCGTGTCATCGAGCGTTTCGCCGCGCTGGTGGATGACGCAGTTCAGTTTCAGTTCCGCCGCCACTTCGAGTTGCTGCCGGAAAATCTCGGCCTGCTTGCGCTGGTAGCTGGCGTCGTCCTCCGCCGTGCCGCCTTTCGCGCTCGGCATCCGGTAGTAGTCCAGGCCGGTCTCGCCGATGGCGACGACCTTGGGATGCGCGGCGAGTTCACGCAGCGTCGGGCGCACGTCATCCGGTGCGTCGAGCGCGTCGGAGGGATGCCAGCCGACGACGGCGAAAATTTCCTCGTGTGCTTCCGCGAGCGCGACCGCGCGGCGGCTGCTCTCGAAGTTGGTGCCGATGGAAATCATCCGCGTGATGCCGGCGGCGCGGGCGCGGGCGAGCACGTCGGCGAAATCCGGCTGGAAATCCGGGTAATCGAGATGCGCGTGGGTGTCGTAAAAATCCATGCGCGGGGAATTTATGATAGGCGATGGGCGATTGACGAGCGCGGGGTTTTATCGGAGCGCGGATCGCTGCGTCCGCGTGTCTCTTATTTCTACTCGTGACAAACTACGAACACGCGGACTCGGCGGTCCGCGCTCCGCGCCTCACGGCGCGCTCAGGCGCACGCGGTAGAATTTCTGCGCGGCGTTCGTGGGGTCGGTGATGCTCACGGCGTTTGAGGCGGCCGGATACGTCGGGCGATTCTCCGGCACGTTCAGGAAGTTCCATGGAATCGGCAGCGTCAGGTTCGTCGTGGTCTCGACGCGGGCGGCGCGGTTGGGCGGATGTACGAATTGCACCGTGCCGCCGTTCGTGGCGGTGAGCGCGATGACCAGCGGTGCGATGGTGTTCGTCCAGCCGCCCGCGAGGTCATTGGTAATCCAGCGGCTCAACAGCGCGATGGCCTGGGTGTCGAGCACGGAGGACGCGAGCGGCGGCATCTGCGAAAGGCCACGCACCGAGAGGCGCGTGAGCAGCATGGAGTTCGACACGGAGCCGGGGACGATGACGCGTTTGTTGGTGTCGCCAAAATTGTTGGCGAGCACGCCGTGAATGAGTCCCGAGTTCGCGGTGAAGTTGGTCACGCTCGCGTTCCACGAGCCGAGACCGAGGCCGCCCGGCTGATGGCACGAGGCGCAGTTCGCCGCGAGGTAGGAGCGCACGCGCCATTCGAGGCTGGCATTTTCATTCGTCGCCGCCGCGAGCGCGCGGAGGGAATGCACTTCCGTTGGCGCGTTGGAGAAAATTCCCGCCGCGCTCAGGAACGCGAGCTGGTTCGACACGCCGCCCGTGTAGCCGTAGTCGCGGTTCAACTGCACGGTGTTGAAGCCGAGGGCGAGTCCGGCCACGGGCGAGTGACAGGTGTTGCATTCGGACCGGGCGGGATAGTGCCAGACCTGCGTGCGCATGTTGCCACCGTCGTTGATCGTGAACGCCTCGTCGAGTCCCAGGTCCGGCACGAGTGTGGCGTTGGTCAGCGAGCCGCCCCAGCGATAGGTGACGCCATAAACGCCGCCGGTGTTGCGCACGAGGATGCGCGTCTCCAGCCGGCGCGCGGAGGACGGCACGCCATTGGTCAGTTCGAGATCGAAGTGTTTCACCCAGGCCTGGCCGACCGGCAGCGTCCAGTGGTTTTCCGCCTGGAAGCCAATTTTCGCGCCATTGGTCGGCATAAAAAACCAGCGCGACTTGCGGGCGTGGTCAGACCAGAAGTGAACATTGATGTCGTACGGCAGCAGGCCGCTGTTGGCGGTGAGCGCCTGCGTCTGGTTGGTGATCGAAGTCAGGTTCGTGAACGCGCCGGTGTCGGCCAGCGTGGGCGGGAACGGCGTGCCCGACTGGACGTTCGTGCTCAGGATGAGCCGTTGGATGCCGGTCGCAAGATCGGCCAGCAGCACGTCGCCGTTACGCGGGTCACGTCCGAACGCGGCGATGCCGGGATCCTGAAAAAGCTGGCGGAATTCTGTGACGTTCGTGCCGTTCCAGCGCAGCGACCACACGTTGCCGGGGCTGGTGTAGTCGGCGTAAATGTAGCAGCCCGTCAGCTCGGCGAGGTTCGTGCCACGATAGACGACGCCACCCGTGATTGAGTTGCCGACGTTCGTGCCGCTGCCGCCGTGCGGGTAGTCAATGATCGGGTTGAGCGCCAGCCCGCCGGTGTTCGCCTTCGGCCCGGTTGTAAAACCTTCGCGGAACGCCCAGCCGTAGTTGCCGCCTTTCACCACCACGTCCACCTCCTCACGCGCGCCGCCGCCGACATCGCCGCAGTAGAGCCAGCCGGTGACGGGATCGAAAGAGAAGCGCCAGGGATTTCTCATGCCCACGGCGTAGAACTCCGTGCGTTTCACACCGCCGGGATTCAACTCGCCGACGAGGTTGCTGCTGACCCACGGATTGTCGGCGGGCACGAAAAAGTTGGTGGCGTTTTGGAGGGCCACATGCGGATTGGGATCGAGGTTGCCCGGCTGCTTGTCCACATCGATGCGGATGAGGCCGGCGAAGAAATCCTTGCGGATGGTCTGGCTGTTGTTGCGTACGTCGTCCTGATCGCCTTCGTCGCCGAAGCTGATGTAGAGGTAGCCGTCCGGCCCGAAATGCAGATCGCCGCCGTTATGATTGCAGGCCTGATCAAACTGCGTGATGAGCGGCAACTCGGTGTTCGTGAGCGCGGTGTTGCCGCCGGGCGCGGTAGTTTGAAAACGCGCGACGCGCTGGTGCAGCGCGTTCGTGCCGCCCGGCTCCGGCGTGGTGGAGAGCGTGGAATAAAACAGGAAGAAGTGGCCGTTCGTCGCAAAGCCCGGATGCAACGCGAAGCCGAGCGCGCCCTCCTCGCAGGACTGGGAGGAAAGTTTGGCGGAGAAGTCCATGACCAGCGTGCGCGTGGGCGCGGCGAGGTTGGTGATCACGGTGAGGCGTCCGCCGCGCTCGAGCACGAACAGGCGGTTGGTCTCGCCCGCCGGAGTGTCGAAGGCGATGGGCGCGGAGATGTTCGCGCCCGGAAACGCGGGCACCAGCCCGTAGCCGAAGACCGGCGGGCTGGGCGGCATCCGCAGCGTGGGCGGCGGATTCGTCTCGGTGATGATCGCGCTCAACGCCGTACCGAAAACGATGTCCGTGCTGCCCGCCGTGGTCTGATGCACTTCGACGGCGAGAACATTGGTGCCGGTGATCAGATTCGTCTGCACCACCGGCCCGGAAAGCGCGGTCACTTCAAACGCCGTGGCGTCGTGGCTGGTGGCGAGATTCGTGTAACTGATCCCGGCGGGCGCGGCGGGAAGATACTGCCGAAGAATCTCGCGCCCGTTCAGATAAAAAACCGCGCCGTCATCAATCAAATTCGAGAAGACCAGCGACACACCGTTCACGCCGTTGCTGAAAACAAAACTGGTGCGGAAATAATACGTGATGCGCCCGAGCGCGAGGATGGTGTTGGTGCGGGCGATGGCGAAGGCATTGCCGGCATCCTCGAACGCCAGCACGCCCCGTCCAAGCGGCAGCGCGGAGTCGTCGAAGTTGGGCGCGGTCCAGTTCGTGCCGTCGTAGGAGACGGTTTGGTTGTAACGCCATGAGTTCGTCAGACGCAGCAGGGTGAATTCGCCCGACTGCGCGTGCAGCAAAACGGGCGTGAGGACGAGAGCCGCCAGCGCCAGCAGGGCGGCGAGACATTTACGTGACTTGATGCGCATTATTTTTCCTCCTGGCTCCGGCGAACTCCCGCGCGCACGCGCGCTGGGTTTTCACCCGAGATGATTCGTCGTTTGGACAACGCGCCCACTCAACTGCAATTCCCGGCGCAAAGCAAACGCGGAGGCGCAGCCTAGTAACGCCGGCATCCTTGCCGGCGCGAGGGTGGGCTTGGATCAGAAACGCGCCGGCTGGAAGCCGGCGCCCCCCAGGCGTGGGCGGCCTGCGGACCCTCCGCGTGCTTTCTCCCGCGCCTCCGACGCGCCTTGTCAGCGCGCGTCCGACAACAACCAAAAAATTTTACCGAAACTGACATCAGCAGTTGCGCCGCGCGGTGACTTCTGATTCCTTTCCGCCCCAAGAAAGATACCCGGACAGCAGCGAAAAAAAATGTTTGCAGCAATTGGAAATTTGATGGGCCGCAAGCCCGCCACCGTGGCCGCCCCGGCCGTGCGCGCTCCCTTCCCTCCCGCCACGAACGGCAACCAGTCCACCACCGCCACCAGCCGCCGGCGCGAAGACCCGCGCGATGTGTATGCGCGCGTCTTCCGTTTCAAGCCCACGCCCGGCGAGGCTCTGACGAGCGTGGAAATCATCGGCTCGTTCACGCGCTGGCAGACGGTGTCGCTCACGCACGACAAACTTCAGAACATGTGGACCGCGACCATCACCGGCATCCCCGGCAAGAAGACGCACCACTACATGCTGCTCGTGAACGGCCAGCCCGTGCATGATCCGTCGTGCGACGGACTCGCGGTGCCGCAGGGTTTTGATGAGGAACAATTTGCTTTGGGAACCGCCAAGGGACCGCGCGTGCTGATGATGTTCGCGCAGACGAAGTAAGGTGGAGACGGCCGCTCCGGCGGCCGAAGGCGGCCTCGTTGCGCGGGGCCGCCTTGCCTTACGGGCGGCAAATAAAATTGGAGCGGCGGACAGCCTTGTCCGCCGTTTTTCTTTTCCGAGTCTTGGCGCCGTGCAACTTGCTTGGATACCGAACGTCTCCTTCCCCTCACCCCAGCGCAGAGGGAGCATCGCATTCAGCCTCACCACGACAGAGCGCGCTCGACTCGACGAACGCTGTATGACTGGCTCCCTCTCCTTTGGGGAGAGGGCCGGGGTGAGGGGAACGGCGCGCACCTTCAACCGTCCGGCCACTTCCATCAAAGGGCGATTCAGTTGGTTGGACAAGCTGGAAGCCCGCCCTACTGGTTGGCCGCGTTCGGCGTCGGCGTCATCGGCACCCACACGTTCATGTCCGCAGCAGAGCGTCCGTAGGAAACATCCGTGGCCTGCGCGCCGAAGGCGATGGTGTCGAGCACGGCGTTGAAGTTCGCGTCCGTGTCGTTGAGGTAAATCTGTTCGCCGCTGCCGGAGAGTTTGAAGCTCGCGTGCAGGCCCGGCACGGCCAGCGTGTCCTCGTCCGCCCACACCAGAAGATAACCGTCCGCCGGAATCGTCGTGCCGTTCGGTAAGGCCCACTTGCGCGGATTGCCCGGCTCGTCGCTCAAGTAACGGCCCGTGAGGTCCACAGGTGAACTCGTGAGATTCCGCAACTCAATCCAGTCCTCAAACTCGCCCTGCGGGTCGGCGATGGTCGAAAGATTCGACGCCATGAATTCGTTGATGACCACCGGCGTGTTCGTGGCCGTGACCAGCGCCACGCGGTAATCGTAGGTGACGTGCTCCGCGCGCGCGGGCGCGAAGCTCGCGGCGCGGGCTGCGTTCGCCGAGCGCGCCTCCACGTAGTAGCGCACCTTGCTGCCCGCCGGATAATTCGTCGTGGCCGCGCCGAACACGCCGTCGCCCGCCGCGCCGTCGCCGTGCGCGCCGTCGTCGAACATCGGCGTGCTGACAAATTTTCCGTACGCCTTGCCGCGATGATAGAGCCACACCGAATCAATCCCGTTCGCGCCGTTGGCCGTGACGGCTGCGGTGATGAAGGGCGTCTCCGCCGGCGTGGGCGCAACCGCCGGGCCGTTCACGACGCCGAGGACGGGCGCGGCCTGCGCGACCTCGGC
This sequence comes from Pedosphaera sp., assembly GCA_031411375.1. Classification (GTDB taxonomy): domain Bacteria; phylum Verrucomicrobiota; class Verrucomicrobiia; order Limisphaerales; family SIBH01; genus JANNGC01. Next base: position 7,900 of record JANOAY010000173.1, read on the forward strand.
GTGGTTGTTCAGATAGTTGTAGCGATTGGTCACGAACGATTTCATGGAGAGCAAATCATTCGTGTAGGCCGTCATCGTGTAGCTCTTGTTCGTGTCGGCGGTGATGGCGGCGAGGGTCAGCGCGACGTAAGCGTCAATGCGCGGCGTGAGCAGCGCGGGATGATAATTCTCCGCGAGCACGGTGCGAATGTGCGCGAGGTAACGCTGGCGCAACTCCTGGTTCGCGAGCAGCCGGTAGAGGAGCGGGCGGTTGTTTGTCAGGGCACTGCCGCCGGTGGCGTTGTAGCCGACGAGCGGCGAGAGCGTGGCGTCGCCGACGATGAACGCCTCGTTGCCGTCGTGCTCGACCGGGTGCATCCGCCCGCTCTCGACCTCGTAGTAGGCGGCGTAGTCCGCGCCCTTGTTCCAATAGCTGTCGTCGTCGGCAAAAAGATTTTCCAGCGCGAGGAACCAGAGCCACGAGTCCACGGCCCAGGTGTTTTCCAGCGTGTCGCGCAGCGTGTTCGTGGGCGTGAGATTGAGCGCGGTGATGCAGTTGGCGAGACGCTGGTAGGCGTTGGTCGTGCTGGTGTTGTCCGTCTTGAGTTCGTAGCGCGTGGTATAGCTGGTGCCGTTGGAGCTGAAGTAGGCGAAGGCGGAATTGGAACTGGTGAACCCGCCGCCCATGCCGCCGCCCGCCGAGTTGGGCGCGCGCCAGCGGTCCCCGTCCGCGCTCGCGAACCATTGCCGCATCATCTGGCTGTTCTCCTGCTGAATGAGCGAATACACGCCCCAGAAGCCGCCGTTGATGTGAACGCGTGCCACCGCGCCGAGCGGGCAGGGCGTGTACTGGCTCATCACGTTGAAGTAGAGCGCCTCGCGCAAAATCGTCTCGTCGCCCGCCGCGTTGTTCAGGTTCACGGTCTGGTAGGTCATCAAGTCTGCGTTCGTGTCGCGCCAGTCGAACTCCATGTTGATGGATTTTTTCGTGCCGCCCAGATTGTAGGAAGTGTTGCCCTTGTAGCGCGCGCCGACCTGGAAGTTCGTCGTGCCGTTGTCGAGGAAGACGGTGCAGAAGGTGTTCGAGCCGGTGGTGCGGCCGTTGGCCAGGAGCGTGGGCCAGTTGGCCTGGGTGAAAATAAAACTGACGGTGCGAAAGAGCGATGGGTCGAAGAGGCCGTCCGTTTCCAGCGCACGATAGAAGCGCGCGGCGTTGGTGGCGGGGCCGACGGAACGCCACGGGGCGTTCGTCTCCTGCTGGCCGGAGATGAGCGCGCCGAAGTTCGTGAGCGTGATCCAGTTCGTGAGGTTGGAGGAGGATTGCACGCGCCAGTCGCGGTCGTGATCGGCCTCGACACGGAGGAGCGCATTGGAGCCGGAGAGTTTCAGCCGCACCTCGGCGGAGCGGACAGCGGTGACGAAAAAGAGAGCAACGAAGAGAAGGACGCCGCGCCGGGGCACGAGAGAACGGAAGAGTTTTTTCATGGGACGGGCCGCCCCGCGCTACAAGGTGCCGCGCGGTTTGGAAATGCCGACGTTGGTCGCGCTGCCGCTCTGGAGCGCGGCGGCGATCTGTTCCTGGAGTTGCGGAGAAGTCACGCTGCGCGCGCTGCCGTCCGCGAGCGCGATGTTGCCCTGCTTGCGGATGCTGGCGTCCCAGTTCGCGTCAATCGAGGCCGCGACGAAATTGTTCCAAAACGGATCCAGCCCGCCGCCGCCGCCAGTCACATGGCCGTCGCCCATCAGCAACCCTTGCGGCTCGGTCTCCTTCGCGGTGGTGCCGAAGAAGAAGCTCACATTGTCGAAGCCGGCCAGGAGCACCCACGACTCGGCCACGGTCTTGTCTTTGTCGAGCGGGCAGACGAGGACTTTCGGCGTCACCAGTTCGTTCGAGCAGGCACGGAAATTGTCTGCCCAATCATTGTATTCCAGCGCCTTCATCGCCGCCGTGCTCGCTGGGGGACCGGAGTAGTTCAACGAGGCCACCGTAGTGGCGCTGCCGCCGTCCTGGACCAGGACGTTCCACGGAAAGCCCCCGTCCTGGTCATTGGCCCAGAGGCGCAGGGCGATCCCGCCCTGATGCAGCAAGTTCACGCATTCGATCTCCTTGGCCTTCTGCTTCGACTTGGCGAGCGCGGGCAGGAGCAGCGAGGCGAGGATGGCGATGATGGCAATGACCACCAGCAGCTCGATGAGCGTGAAGGCGGCGCGGCGGAACGAGGCGGTGTGCTTCATAAGAATGTGCATTCTGTGGCGTCAGTTTCGGGTCAGTTCTTCAGCCGGTAAAAGCGCGTGGGCGGGTTGGTGAGGAAATGCGGGCTGGCCGCGTTGGTCACGTTCACCCAGTTGTTCGTCGAGGAAAGATCGGTGGACTGCTGGAGTGTGAAGCCCGCGCCGTTCCAGAAAATGGTCCCGTGATTTTCCTCCATCCACACCGTGAGGCGCGGCGCGGTGACGAGGGGCGTGCTTTGGATGAGCGCGCCGCCGAAGACGAGGTCGTTGCCGGAGGCGCCGTTGTGCGTCTCGACCGCGAGCAGATTGTCGCCCTGCACGAGATTCGTGAGCAACGCTCCGCTGATGGTGAAGACATCGGGACACACCGTGGCGGCGTCGCCCTGTTGCGGCAGGCCGGCGCAAGGCGAGCCGGTGGCGGCGGTGGCGCTGAGAATCACCGTGGGCGCGGCCGCCATCCGCACGCGCTGAAGTTCCGCGCCGTTCAGGTGAAAGACCGCGCCGTCATCAATGTAATTTGAGAAGGTGAGCGAGATGCCGCTGGTCGGGCCGGTGAAATTGAAGCGCGTGCGGAAATAGTAGGTGCGCGGCGGCGCGCCGGAGAGCGGCAGCATCGGCGTGTTGCGCGGCGCGACCGCCGCGCTGTTCTCCTGCACGTAGAACAGTCCGATGCCGTTGCTCCAGCCCGCGTCATTGAAGCCGTTCGTCTTCCAGTTCACGCCGTCCTGGCTGTTCGTGAGGTAGCGCCAGTTGTTGGTCATGCCGAAAAGCTGCGTGCGTGTGACCGTGGTGACCGTGGTGAGCGAGCAGAGCTGCGTGAGCTGCTGTCCGCCCTGGGTGGTGGAAATGGCGCGGACGAAATAGTTCGAGCCGGGCGTGAGTCCGCCCAGCGTGACCGCGTGACTCTTCAACAGCCGCGCGTCGAGCGGCGTGCTGCTGCCGTAGCTGGTGGTCGGGCCGTACTCCACCTGCGTCGTCGCCGCCTCGTCCGTGCGCCAGGTGATGACGGCCGTGCTGGAGCCGGGCGTCCGGGTGAAGTCTTTCAACCCGCTCTCGAGGGCCAGAGCACGCACGCCGAAGTTGTGGCCGACATTCCGCTCGCGTCCGTAAGCCGCAACGAAGCTGGAACGGTTGATGCGCTGCGCCTTGCCGCCGCAATCCGCCAGCACCATCGTGGTCGAACCGCCGCCGTCCACGCAGATGCCGTCCCACGCGCCGAAGCGTTTCAGCCATTCGCCGGTGTTGAAGTAATCCGCGCCATCGCTCCACGGCGGATTCACGCCCTGGGCCACACCCTGCCGTCCGTCCACGGTCAGGAGATACAAGTAGCGTTTGTCCTGCGAGAGGCCGATGGCGGTGCGCGGATCAAGGTCGCTGCTGTTCACAATGCCCACATTCACGCCATTGATAAGCAGCGCGAAGTTGCCGGAAATGGCGGTGTAAATCCCCGTGGTGTTCGTGCCGGGCGCGGTGTTGGTCGGCACGAAGAAAGCCTGGTGATTGGTCGTGAAGAGCAGGGTCGCGCTATACGCGTTCTCATCCGCCAGCGAGACCACGTCGCCGCGCGAGATGGCCAGACCCCGCACTGATTCCGGGGTGCCGACGGCCTCGTCCGACGGGCCGCCGCTGCTGCTGTAGAACGCGCCGTTGATGGCCGCCTGCACGCCGAAGGTCTCGAGGAAGTGGCTGGTGTTCTGGATGAGCGTCTCCTGTCCGCAACTGTTCGTGCAATGCGGCGTGGTGAACAGCTCCACGCCCGCCGCCAGCAAATCCACCCGCAGGCACAACACCGCGTGCGTGACCTCGCCCGCGACCTGCAACGTCTGCGTGCCCGACGCGAGGTCCACGCCCTGATAGATCGGCGACCACGAACCAACCGTGACGATGACGGCCGAGGCGCGAACGCAGGCGAACGCGAGGACGGCGGCAATTAGCAAAAGTTTCATGGCGAAAAACGGAAAGCCGGGTTCAACCCGGCGGCAACCTGACGCGGCATGGAGCGGCTCCGAAATCTGGCACCTATTGGAACGGTCTGTCGGACGGCACCATACGCAGCAAGGAGATTAAGGGAAGATTAAGTTCAGGCAGGCTTCGGACAGGCTGCGCTGGCCGGGGATCGTTTCACGGCCGAGCGGACGGTGCTGGGACGGGCCTGCCACCGGAGAGGCGGGGCCGGTTGGACAAGGGCTGAACGCGCCGAGCTACCCCGTCCCATTCCCCAGCCCCACCGTCCCCGAGCGGCACAGGTTTACGAACGTCTCCTCCGCCAGGGTCAGCCGGCGGCCGCGCCAGTGCAGCAGGCCCCAGGTGCGCTTGAGCTTGCGCTTGCCCAGCGGCAGCGAGACGAGCACGCCGCTCTCGATTTCCTTCCGCGCAATCCACGGCGCGAGAATGCTCACGCCCAGGCCGAGCTTCACCAGCTCCTTGATCGCCTCCATGCTGCCCAGTTCCATGATCATGTTCAGCGCCATGTCCTCGGCGCGGAAGTATTCCTCGATCATCTCGTGCGTGAAGCTGTGCTTGTTGTAGAGCACGTACTGCTGGCGCGGCACTTCCTCGCGCACGACGTGCTGCTTCTGCGCCCACGGATGGATCGGTGACATCACGAAGACCATTTCGTCGGTGAAGAGCGGGAGAAATTCAAAGTCGTCGTCACGTTTTGGTTCGAGGGCGAGGGCGAGGTCCACTTGGTTCGAGCGAAGAAGGTTCAGCGCCTCGCGTGTGTCACCCGGCTCGACGGTGATGCGCGCCTGCGGATAGCTCTTCTTAAATTCACTGAGCACCTCGGGGAGAATGTATTGGCACGCCGTGGTGCTCGCACTGACACGAAGACGGCCTTGCCCCCATTGATTGAGCTGCGTCAGCGCCTCGCGCGCGGCGGACATCTCAGACAAGATTTTGTCCGCGTGCTGGAGCAGGTGTTCGCCCGCCTGCGTGAGCAACACCTTTTTACTCATCCTGTCAAAAAGACGGCAGCCGAGATCGGTCTCCAGCGCCTTCATCGAGTGGCTGACGGCAGACTGGGAGAGGTGCAATTCGCGCGCGGCCTGGGTGAAACTGCCGCGCCGGGCGAGGGTGACAAAAGCCCTGATTTGCCGGGTGTCGAGCGGTGCTGTCATCAATAATTGCGTTCATTGCCGCGTTGCAAATCATTCGCTGAATCGGCTGCCGGGTTGAGCGAGTCAGGGCGCGGACGCGGCGGAAACCGCGCCATGACAGGATGACTTAGCAGGAGGGGAGCCAAGGCCAGAGAAGCTCCAAATCCCAAACAAGCGCTAAGTTCCCAAATTCCAAGCGCGTCAGCTTCGCTCTGACGTTGCGGTTGGAGTTTGAGTTTTGGAGTTTGTTTGGGATTTGGGATTTGGATTTTGAGATTTGCCCGCCCCACGAAACTCCGTCGGCGTCCCGCCCGTGGCCGAACGGAAGGCCCGAGTGAACGCGCTGTGGTCGTAAAAGCCGCAGGCCAGCGCGATGTCCGCCACAGATCGCTCGGTCTCCAGCAAGAGCCGCGAGGCCGACGCGAGCCGACGCTGCGCGATGAGTTGCGAAGGCGTGAGCCGGAAGATGCGTTTGATGAGCCGCGCGAAACGGACGGGCGCAAGGCCGGCTTTCTTCGCCAGCGTGGTCGCGGAAAGTGGTTCGTGAAAGTTGCTTTCCAAATGCTCCATCGCCGCGAGCAGTCCGGCGGGGATTTGTCCGCTGTCCTTCAGGGCGCGCAGGTCGCGTGAGAGGCCGATGAGGCCCACGATGTTTCCCGCCGCGTCGCGCAATGGCAGCTTCGTGGTCAAACACCAGCCGGTGCGACGGCGCGAATACCAGTGCAGTTCCAAACGGTCCACGACCGGGCGGCCGGTGCGGATGATTTGCTCGTCCTGCACAGCGTAGCGTTCCCCGAGTTCGGCGGGGAAAAGGTCGCGCACGCGGCGGCCCACGAGTTCGTCCGGTGAGTTGAAGCCGCAACGCTCGGCGAGCGACTGATTGCACAGCGCGTATCGCCCTTCGGCATCTTTCACGAAGAACGCCGTGTCAGGGACATTCCGAAACAACTCCGCGACCACAGAAATCACCGGCCACAGCGCGGCCAGCCGGGCATCGGGCCGGGCACTGGAAGCTGGGCGTTTTTTGGCGGTCACGGGGGTTATTTAAGACAAGACAACCGGGGCGGCGATGCCAGAATTCGCCTCACTATGAACCGCGCCCGCGCAACTTCCGTGGCAGCGTCTCGCCAGGACGCCGCGTCCGGGCTTGTCACTTTCGTCCTTCTCGCCGCCGCCGTCGCGCTCCACGCCCAAGGCTCCAAGGCCGACTACGACCGCGCCGCGAATCTCTCGCGCCAGTTTTCCGGCCAAGTGTTCCGCGACCGCGTGCAGGCGAACTGGGAGGCAGGCAACACCTCGTTCTGGTACGAGGTCAAAACCGCGCGCGACGCCAGCGAGTTCATTTGGATCAATGCGGAAACAGGCGAGCGGAAGAAACTCGACCGCGCGCCGGATGGCCGCACGACTAATTCCGCCAGCGGCGCATTACGCGCCAACAACCGCACCGGCTCCGACACGTCGCTCACCTTCATCAACCGCACGCCCGGCGAGGTGGAAATCTTCTGGCTCAACGACGGCCAGCGTCAGAGCTACGGCAAGATCTCGGCTGGCGCCCAGCGTGAGCAGCACACGTTCGCGGGCCACGCGTGGGTCGCCGTGGATGCCGCGGGCAAGACGCTCGGGACCTTCGAAGGCCAGGAGAAAGCCAGCGACGCCATCATCACCACCAACGCTGCCACCACCGGACGCCTGCGCGGCACTCGCGGCGGAGGAGCAGGCGCGGCCCCGCGTCCGCAGGCGCGCGACATTTCACCCGATGGCAAATGGCGCGCGCTGATCAAGGACTTCAACGTCGTGCTGAAGGAAGTTTCGTCCGGCGAAGAAACCGTGCTGACCAAGGACGGCAAGGAGGACGACGCCTACCGTGATCGTTTCTACTGGTCGCCGGACTCGAAGCACTTCGTCGCCGTGCGCGTGGAGAAGGGGCAGGAACACAAGGTGAGCATAGTCGAGTCGTCGCCCAAGGATCAGGTGCAGCCCAAGCTCGTCACGTTTGATTACTACAAGCCCGGCGACAAACTGCCGCACCCGCGCCCCGCGCTCTTCGAGGTCGCGGCGAAGAAGCAGATTCCCGTGAGCGATGAACTGTTCCCGAATCCGTTCACCGAGAGCGGCAGCATGGACATCCGCTGGGAGAAGGATTCGTCGCGCTTCACGTTTCGTCACAATCAGCGCGGCCACCAAGTGCTCCGCATCGTGGCGGTGGATGCCAAGACCGGCGAGGCCCGCGCCATCGTGGACGAACAGAGCAAGACGTTCATTGAATACAGCGGGAAGAACTTCCTCGAATGGCTCGACGACACAGGCGAGTTGATCTGGATGAGCGAGCGCGACGGCTGGTGCCATCTCTATCTCTACGATGCGAAGACCGGCCACGTGAAAAACCAGATCACCAAAGGCGAGTGGGTCGTGCGCGGCGTGGATCGCGTGGACAAGGAGAAGCGGCAGATTTGGTTTCGGGCGGGCGGCATTCATCCGGGGCAAGACGCGTATTTCATCCACTACTGCCGCGTGAACTTTGACGGCACCGGCCTGACGCTGCTCACCGAGGGAGACGGCTCGCACACGGTTGATTTCTCACCCGACCGCCGGTTCATCGTGGACAGCTACACGCGCGTGGACATGCCAGCGGTCACGGAATTGCGCCGCGTCGCCGACGGCAAACTCGTGACCAAACTCGAAACTGCGGACATGACCGCGCTGTTGAAAGAAGGCTGGCGAGCGCCTGAGCGCTTCGTGGCCAAGGCCCGTGATGGCGAGACCGACATCTACGGCGTCATCGTGCGCCCGACCAATTTCGACCCGGCGAAAAAGTATCCCGTCATCGAGAACATCTACGCCGGCCCGCAAGGCTCGTTCACGCCCAAGACCTTCAGCGCCGTGCCGCGCATGGCCGAACTGGCCGAACTTGGCTTCATCGTCGTGCAAATGGATGGCCTGGGCACCAGCCATCGCTCGAAGAAATTTCACGACGTGTGCTGGAAGAATGTCGGCGACGCGGGCTTTCCGGATCGCATGCTCTGGATCAAAGCCGCCGCCGCAAAATATCCCGAAATGGACATCACGCGCGTCGGCATTTACGGCACGAGCGCCGGCGGGCAGAACGCGCTTGGCGGCCTGCTCACGCATCCCGAGTTCTACAAAGCCGGCGTCTCCGACTGCGGCTGCCACGACAACCGCATGGACAAAATCTGGTGGAACGAACAGTGGATGGGCTGGCCTATCGAGAAGCACTACGACGAACAGAGCAACGTGACCCTCGCGAAAAATCTCCAAGGCAAGCTCCTGCTCATGGTCGGCGAGCTGGACAAGAACGTCGATCCCGCGAGCACGATGCAGGTCTGCAATGCGCTCATCAAAGCCGGGAAGGATTACGAGCTTCTCGTTGTCCCCGGTGCAGGCCACGGCGTCGCGGGCAGCCCCTACGGCAAGCGTCGCTTGCAGGATTTCTTCGTGCGTGCGCTGCACGGGAAGGAGCCGCGGTGGAACTGACTGGAAAAGTTTATTCGCCGACCGACCGGAGCGCCTGGGCTTTCAAACTGGGCGAGATGCGAAACTGCGCCTGTTGTTCCAACGCATCGAGCAATGGCCCAATCTCGGGCAGCAGTCCGGCGCGTTTCGCCGTGATGCACACCCCCACCAGTCCGATGATGTCCACGCCTTCGCGCCGGGCCACGGTGCGCCCGGCCATTTCATCAATCAGCAGCACATCGGCGGAAGTTTCCTTGGCGAGCACAATGGCTTCCGCTTCGCCCCGATGGATTTCCCGGCAGAGCCGAAGCACGGTTGCCATTTCTTTCACAGCGCGGACTTGGATGAAGGCGGGCAGGTGCTCATGCAGCACCCTCAGTTCCTTCTCAACGGCAGGCGGAACCAGAGCGGTGGTGAACATGTCGGCGAGCAGATTAATGCGCCCTACTTGGAATAGCGACGTGATGGCCGAGGTGTCGCTGACGACGATCATTTCTTGCCCATCTTCCCGAGCAGCACGTCCACCATCTTCAAGTCTTGCTCGAAGTCCTCGACCCCGTAGTTCATGCAGATGTTCCGCCGGCCCAGTTCGTGCATCATGTCCGTCTGGGACAGGCCCGCGAGTTCGGCGGCCTGACCGAGTGAAGCCTCGCCTCGCGCATACAATCCGGCGGCGGCATTTATCCGCACGGTGTCAGGCGTCAGCCGGAGCGCGGCGGCAAGCTGGTCGGGAAGTTCCACAGTCACGTTCGCATCGTAACTCCGCGCCGTTTCACTGCAAGCGCGCGTCTTGACCAAGCTCCATGAATGACGCTCGTATCCACGCCATGAAAACACTTTGCACCACTCTGGTCGGTTGCTGTCTGGGACTCGCAGCGGTCGTCCAGGCCGCCGACGTTCCCGAAGCAAAACCCTTCCCCGTCTCCATTCGCGTGGATGCCGCTGCGCCGAAAGGCGATCTGAAACCCATCTGGCGTTTCTTCGGCGCGGACGAACCGAACTACGCCTACATGACGAACGGGCGAAAGCTCATCGCGGAACTCGGCGAGTTGAGTCCGAAGAATGTTTATTTCCGCGCGCACAATCTGCTCACCTCCGGCGACGGCGCACCGGCGCTCAAGTGGGGTTCCACCGGCGCGTATCGTGAGGATGCCGACGGCAAACCGATCTACGACTGGACGATTGTGGACCGCATCTTCGATACCTATCTCGCGCGCGGTGTGCGCCCATACGCGGAGATTGGTTTCATGCCGAAGGAAATGTCCGTGAAGCCGGAGCCGTATCAGCACAAGTGGACGCCGCGCGCGCGCTACGAGGAAATTTACACCGGCTGGGCGTATCCGCCGAAAGACTACGCGAAGTGGGCGGAACTCGTTTTCCAATGGACGAAACATTGCGTGGAGAAATACGGACGCGCGGAAGTCGAGTCGTGGTACTGGCAGGTGTGGAACGAGCCGAACATCGGCTACTGGCGCGGGACGCCGGCGGAGTTTCGGAAGCTGAACGACTACGCCATCAATGCTGTGCGCCGCGCGTTGCCGACCGCGCGCGTGGGCGGCGCGGACACGGCGGGCAGCGGCGGCAAGTTCACACGCGACTTTCTGGAGCACTGTTTGCGCGGGACGAATTACGCGACGGGCAAAGTCGGCACGCCCATTGATTTCATTTCCTTCCACGCGAAGGGTTCGCCCGTCACCACCAACGGCCACGTCCGCATGGGCATCGCCACGCACCTGCGCGGCGTCGAGGACGGCTTCCGCATCGTGGCGTCCTATCCTGAGTTGAAGAGCAAGCCCATCGTCATCGGCGAATCGGATCCCGAAGGCTGCGCCGCGTGTCAGGGGCCGTCGCTCGCCTACCGCAACGGCACGATGTATTCGAGCTACACGGCGGCGAGCTTCGCGCGCAAACACGACCTCGCCGAGAAGCTCGGTGTGAATCTTGAAGGCGCGCTGACGTGGGCTTTCGAGTTCGAGGAGCAGCCCTACTTCGCCGGTTTCCGTTCACTCGCCAGCAACGGCATCGACAAGCCCGTGCTCAATGTCTTCCGCATGTTCGCGATGATGCGCGGGCGTCGCCTGAGCGCGGAGAGCAGCGGCGCACTGTCGCTGGATGAAATCACCCGGCGCGGTGTGCGTGAGAAGCCGGATGTCGCCGCGTTCGCGAGCCACGAAGGAAAGAAAGTCTGGGTCATGGCGTGGCACTACCACGACGACGACGTGCCCGGCCCGGACGCCGTGGTGGAACTGGAAATCAACGGCGTGACGCTCGGCAGCGGCGAGGCGAAGGTGCGCCACTTCCGCATCGATCAGGATCACAGCAACGCCTTCACCGCCTGGAAGAAACTCGGCTCACCGCAGCAACCGACGGCGGAGCAGTACGTGCAACTGGAGAAGTCCGGTCAGCTTGCGGTGCTCGCCAGCGGCGTCACGCAAGTTGAGAACAGTCAGGCGACGCTCAAGTTCCCGCTCCCGCGCCAGGCCGTGTCACTCATCGAACTGACTTGGTAATCCTCCAAGATTTTCGCAGCAAACAACGAACTACTGAACACGAACTACGAATGAAACACATCTGGCAAGGCGTCTTCCCCGCCATCACGACTCAAATGCACAAGGACGGCTCGCTCGATCTCGACGCGACCGCCACCCACGTCGAAGCGCTGATCAAGTCCGGCGTGAGCGGCATGATCTTCCTCGGCTCGCTCGGCGAGAACCAGCCGATGACCGGCGACGAAAAACGCCGCGTGATGGCCGCGATGATTGAAGCGGTCAACGGACGCATCCCCGTCCTGAGCGGCGTGGCCGAGACGAGCACTGCGGAAGCGGTGCGCTACACCCGCGACGTGGAAAAGCTCGGCGCGGACGGGGTGATGCTCATGCCCGCGATGCTCTACAAGGGCGATGCCGATGAAACGCTCACACACTTCCGCACCGTGGCGAAGAGCACCGGATTGCCCATCATGATTTACAACAACCCGCTCAGCTACGCGAACGACATCACGCCCGAACTGTTTGCGAAGCTGGCGAATCAAAAAAACTTCGTCGCGCTTAAGGAAAGCTCCGGCGACGTGCGGCGCATCACGGATTTGCACAACACCGTGGGCGACCGCTACGCCATCTTTACCGGCGTGGACAACCTCTGCCTTGAGGCCAGCATCCTCGGCATCGATGGCTGGGTGGCCGGCAGCGGCATCGCCTTCCCGGCGGAGAACCAGTACTTCTGGGAACTGACCCGTGCCGGCAAGTGGGACGAGGCCCGCGCGATTTACCGCTGGTTCACCCCACTGCTGCATCTCGATGTCAGCACGAAGTTTGTTCAATACATCAAACTCGCCGTCCAGGAGTGTGGCCTCGGCAAAGAATGGGTTCGCTCGCCGCGCCTCGTGTTGAAAGGCGAGGAACGCAAACGCGTGCTGAAGATCATTCACGACGGCATCGCCAAGCGGCCGAAGATTCCGAAGCGGAAGTGAGACTTGGAATGCAACGAGGAGCAACGAACGCCGATGCTCGAAGCCCGGAGGGCTTCAATATGAATAGCCCCCGGCGCAACCGGGGGTAACAACGCAACCAACGACGCAACCCCGAAGGGGTTGAACCCAACGACAAACTAACCCCGACGAATTACCAAGTCCGCCATGTCATCATACACGCAAATCCTCTACCACATCGTTTTCGCGACGAAGGGGCGGCGGCGTGTCTTGGACAAACCCCGGCGTGACGATCTCTTCCGCTATCTCTGGGGCGTCATCAAAAACCACAACTGCCATCTCTACCGTATCGGTGGCGTGGAAGATCATGTTCATATTATTTCCTCGCTTCATCCGTCCGTCGCCTTGGCGGATTTCGTCAAAGACCTCAAGGTTGCTTCCTCGAAATGGATCAAAGATGAGCGAGCGTTTCCCAAGTTCGAGGCGTGGCAGGAAGGTTATGCGGCGTTGACCTGTTCGGGGGCGGAACGGGATGGGCTGATCGAATACATCAAAGAACAGGAGGAACATCATCGCACCGTGCCGTTTCTCGATGAATATCGTGAGATGTTGCGGAAGGCCGGGATGGAGTTGGACGAAAGATTTTTGCCATGAAAACGTGGGCCTTGATTCAGGCGATGTTTGGACAGAAGACGCGATTGGGTTCAACCCCTTCGGGGTTGATGGACACTCCCACGCCGTTACCCCCGGTTGCACCGGGGGCTATTCATGTTGAAGCCCTCCGGGCTTCTGCCTCGCGGGCATCGACCGGCGCGCCTTTCTTCTTTGCGTCTTTACGCCTTTGCGCCTTTGCGTTTATTCCCTGGCTGCTCCTGACCACGAACGCCGCCGTCGTCAGCCCGGTGCCTGACTCGCTCCGGCGCGACGCCAAACTCGGCGCCTTCTACCAAAAGCACATCGACCTCAATGGGTTTCCCGTGCTCGGTTCCTCGAACGTCTCGGACTACGCGATGCTGGAGTCGGCGTGGGTCATCCGGCAGATGCTCACGAATCGCGCCGACATCATTCGCGCGCTGGCCACGAAGGGCGCGCGGCTCGTCGTCATGGCGCACAACGAATACACGACCGACATCCCGGAGCAGGCGAACATGACGCCGAAGGTGTATTGGGACCGGCGCGCGCGCGGGCTGGGCGGGCGCATCGCGAGTTGCGCAGAGGAGAACATGCTGTGCTTCCCCGGCGATCCGTATTCGACCGAGAACATTCTCGTGCATGAGTTCTCGCACGTCATTCACGGCGTGGCGTTGCGGGCGCTGGATTCGACGTTCAATAGCCGTTTGCGCGAGGCGTTTCAGAGTGCAACCAACGGCGGAAAGTGGAAAGGAACTTACGCCGCGACCAATCCCGGCGAGTATTGGGCCGAGGGCGTGCAGAGCTGGTTCGACAACAACCGACAGAACGACGCGCTGCACAATCATGTGGATACGCGCCCAGAGCTGAAGGACTACGATCCCGCGCTCGCCGCATTGTGCGCCGAAGTGTTCGGCGAAATTCCCTGGCGCTACCAAAAACCTGCCGCGCGTGCGGCGGCCGGCCGCGCTCATCTCGCAGGCTACGACGCGAGCAAGGCCCCGCGTTTCCAGTGGCGCAAGCCCGAGGTGCCGGAGAAACCACGCGTCTCCATCGAAACCGCGCTGGGCGTGATTGAAGTGGAACTTGACGCCAAGGCCGCGCCGCACACCGTCACGAACTTCCTGCGCTACGTGCAGGCCGGGCTCTACAACGACGGCCAGTTCCATCGCACCGTCACGTCCGCGAACCAGCCGACGAACGGGGTGAAGATTCAAGTCATCCAGGCCTCGGGCAATCCGGCGAAGACGAACGAGTTTTTCCCGCCGATCCAAATCGAGCGCACGCGCGACACCGGTCTGAAGCATCTCGACAACACTCTCTCGATGGCGCGCGCCGAGCCGGACAGCGCGCAGGATCAGTTCTTCATCTGTGTCGGCGACCAGCCTGAACTGGACTTCGGCGGCAAACGCAATCCCGACGGCCAGGGCTTCGCGGCCTTTGGCAAAGTGGTGAAGGGCATGGACGTGGTGCGAAAGATTCACGCCGCACCGGCGGACGGGCAATCGCTCCAACCGCCGGTGAGGATTCAGCGGGCGCTGAGAGCAAATTGAGCGTGAGCAGCCAACCGACGTTTCTCTATTGGGCGATACCCGGCGTGCTCGCGGGCATGTCGATGCCTTTCGTGCATCCAGATCGAAGAATGCGTGGTGGTGGTGAACTGCATCAGTTTGATGACGAACTGCCTGAACTTTCGCGCGCAGGAATCGGCGGCGTGGTGTCGCTCTTGAACATCCCGACGGACGCAAAGCTGTACGCTGATGCAGGCTTTGAGTTTATCTGTCTGCCAATCGCTGATGGCCAGCCGCCCAGTCTTCAACAGGTATCCGAGTTCGTTGCTTTCGTTGACGCCATTCGCAAAAGAGGCAAGAGCATCGCGGTGCATTGCGAGGCCGGCTGTGGCCGGACGGGGACAATGCTTTGCGCTTACCTCATCACAAAGGGGCTGCGCCCAGACGCCGCGATTGAGCAAGTGAGGTCAGCGGAACCGTCAGCCGTCGAGACCGCGTCCCAGATTGATTTTCTTTTCAAACTTCCCAGCAACTTAGTGAAGCCATGTTGAAACGCATCCAAATCATTGACTCCCACACCGGTGGCGAACCAACACGCGTGGTCATCAGCGGCGGGCCTGATCTCGGGAATGGCCCCATTGCCGAGCGCGTGAAATTGTTCCGGGAGAAACACGACCTCTTTCGTTCGGCCATCGTGAATGAGCCGCGCGGTTCGGATGTGGTCGTCGGCGCGCTGCTGGTTCCGGCCCCGGACGCTTCGTGCGTCACGGGCGTGATCTTCTTCAACAACGTCGGGCCGCTGCAAATGTGCGGGCATGGGACCATCGGCCTCGTCGTCACGCTCGCTCATCTCGGGCGCATCCAACCGGGCGCGCATCGCATTGAGACCTGCGTGGGCGTGGTCACGGCCACCTTGCACGCGGATGGTTCGGTGTCCGTCGAGAATGTGCCGAGCTATCGCAAAGCCAAAGGCGTGACTGTGGACGTGACCGGCGTCGGCAAAATCACCGGCGATGTGGCGTGGGGCGGCAACTGGTTCTTCCTCGTGGAGCAACACGGCCAGTCGCTGGCGTTGAGCAACGTCGAGAAGCTCACGGAACTCTCGTGGGCGATTCGTCAGGCGGTGAACGCGCAGGGTTATCCCGAAGTGGATCATGTTGAGCTGTTCGGCCCACCGCAATTGCCCGGCGGTCATTCGCGCAACTTCGTTCTCTGCCCTGGCAAAGCCTACGACCGTTCGCCCTGCGGCACCGGCACGAGCGCGAAGCTCGCGTGTCTTGCCGCCGATGGAAAACTCGCCGAGGGCGACGCGTGGGTGCAGGAGAGCGTCATCGGCAGCGCGTTCACCGGACGCTTCCGCCGCGACGGTGACAACATCATCCCGACCATCACCGGCTCGGCCTTCATCAATGCCGAGGCCACGCTGCTGCTCGATGAGAACGATCCTTTCTGCTGGGGCATTCGGTGATACAACCAAGCCATGAGTCACGAACACAAAGCCATCATCCGTTGGAAGCTCGAAGGAACGGAGTTTTTGAAAGGCCGCTATTCGCGCGAGCACACCTGGAGCTTCGACGGCGGTCTCACGATCCCGGCGTCGCCATCGCCCACGGTGGTGCCGAAGCCGTGGTCGAATCCGGCGCACGTCGATCCCGAGGAGGCGTTCGTCGCCTCGATGGCCAGTTGCCACATGCTGACGTTTCTGTGGTTCGCGTCGCGCGGCGGTTTCACGCTGGCGAGCTATGTGGATGAAGCCGTGGGCGAGATGACGAAGAACGAACGCGGCGCGCTGTGGATCAGCACCGTCACGCTCAATCCCCAACTCGTCTGGAGTGGCGAGCGCGTGCCGACGGCGGAGGAGCTGGCCGCGCTGCACCACAAGGCCCACGAAGAATGTTTCATCGCAAACTCGGTGAAAACGGAAGTGCGCGTCGCCTCGGTCCCGCACTGAACGATGAACTGGCCGCTGCGCATTGCCCGCGATGAAGACGCGCCTGCCTTGGAGCGGCTGATTGAGCATGTCACGCGCACGTCGCTGGCGCGTTGTTACTCGGAAGCGCAACTGGCGGTGGCGCTCGGTCCGGTTTTTGGATTGGACCGTCAGTTGATTCGCGATGGCACTTATTTTGTCGTGGAAAACGGGGGCGAAATCATCGCGTGCGGCGGTTGGAGCAGGCGGCTCGCAGTTTATGGCGGCGACCGTGAGCGCGCTGGAGCAGATGCGAAATTAAATCCGCTGACGGATGCGGCGCGGGTGCGCGCGTTCTTCGTGCACCCGGCGTGGGAACGGCGTGGCATCGGACGCGCGTTGCTGGAGGCGAGTGAGTCGGCCATTCGTGCCGCCGGTTTCACGCGCGTGGAACTCGTCGCCACGCTCGCCGGCGAAGCGTTGTATGCGCGCTTTGGTTACGCGGTGGCTGAGCGCTGCGATGCGCCGATGTCCGGCGGACTGACGTTGCCGGTCGTGAACATGAGGAAAAAATTGAGATTAGCATCCGTGGAACCTTTAGTCTGATCATGATGCATGTATGAAACGACTTAGAATTGTCTGCCTGCTCACGATGGCGCTGCTGGCGTTTCCGCTCACGGCAGCGGAGCGGCCAAACATCGTCATCATCCTTGCGGACGACCTCGGCTACGGGGATCTGGGTTGCTACGGCAGCCCGAACATCCGCACGCCAAATCTGGATCGCATGGCCGCCGAGGGGATGCGCTTCACGCAGTTCTATTCCGCAGCGGAAGTCTGCACGACCAGTCGCACGGCGCTGCTCACGGGGCGTTACCCGATTCGCAGCGGCATGTGCCACGACCAGTTCCGCGTCATCCGCAACATCTCGATGGGCGGTTTGCCAGCGGAAGAAATCACCCTGCCCGAGGCGCTGAAGGCGCGGGGCTACGCCACGGCTGCCATTGGCAAATGGCATCTCGGCAACTGGGCCATCAACCCGGCGTATCATCCGCGAAAGCACGGTTTCGACTACTACTTCGGCCTCCCGCACTCGAATGACATGAACCCGACCAACACGCCGCCGAATGCCACATCACGGCTCGATCAAGATCCGAAGTGGTGGAACGCGCCGCTCTATCGCAATGAGGACCTCGTGGAACGCCCGACTGATCAAACGCAACTCACCCGACGTTACACCGAGGAGGCGGTGAAGTTCATTGGGGAGAACAAGTCGAAGCCGTTCTTCCTCTACCTGCCGCACAGTTTTCCGCACGTGCCGCTCTTCGCCTCGGAGAAGTTCCGCGGCAAAAGCCCGCGCGGACTTTACGGCGATGTGGTCGAGGAACTGGACTGGAGCGTGGGTGAAGTGATGACGGCGCTTCAGTCGGCCGGCATCGCCAGCAATACGCTCGTCTTTTTCACCAGCGACAATGGTCCTTGGCTCATCATGCGTGAGGCGGGCGGTTCGGCTGGGCCGTTGCGCGACGGCAAAGGTTCAACATGGGAGGGTGGCATGCGCGTGCCCGGCATGGCGTGGATGCCCGGACGCATTGCCGCCGGACAGGTGCAACGCGAGTTCGCCTGCATGATGGATTTGTTCACGACTTCGTTGAAGCTGGCCGGCACGGAGAAGCCGGCGGACCGGGTCATTGACGGCGCGGACATAGCGCCTTTGCTGTTCGGCCCGGGGACGATGAAGCGCGAGGAACCATTCTACTTCTATCGCGGCATGACGCTTTATGGGGCGCGACTGGGCGACTGGAAGGCGAACTTCATCACCCGCACTGGCTACGGTCCGGAGAAACCTCAGACCAATTCACCACCCTTACTTTTCAATGTGGCACAGGACGAAGGTGAGCGTTTTAACGTGGCGAGCAATCATCTCGACATGATTGCGACCCTTGAGAAGGCGGTGGAGAAACATCGCGCCATGCTCGTGCCGGTGAAGAATCAATTGGCCGACCCGCCGGCGCCGGCCCAAGCGAAGAAGAAATGAGACACCGAGCACTCGATATGGAACACACGGAAGACGCCGAATTTTGAACTAAAATCCTGCATGCACCACTTTCTCATTCTTCTCCTTCCGTGTCTTCTGTGTTTTCCGTGGTTGCTCTCGGCGGCACCCAACGAACGTTCCACCAATGACTTTGTGTTCATCAACAATGGCGAGTTGCGGCTGGGCGTGAAGAAATCTTCCGGTGCGGGCATCGCCTATCTCGCGCTCTCTGCCACGGGCGAGAACGTGATCAATCACTGGGATCGCGGGCGGCTGGTGCAGCAGTCGTACTATGGCGCAGCGGATGGCTCGTTCTGGAACAAGCAGCCGTGGCGCTGGAATCCGGTGCAGGGCGGCGGCTGGCGGCATGAACCGGCGCAGGTGCTGGAGTTGAAAGCGGAGAAGGCGTCGCTCTACGCCAGGACGATGGCCAAGCACTGGGCCACGGGCGCGGATTTGCCGGATGTCATCTTCGAGCAATGGGTCACGCTTTCCAACGCGCTGGCACATGTGAAGTTTCGCATGACCTACTCGGGCACGAATACACATCCGAAGATCCCGCACGAGCTGCCCGCCGTGTTCATCGAGCCGCAGTTCGACACGCTGCTGGTCTATCAGGGTACGAACGCCTGGAGCGGCGACTCCGTGCATCGCTCGAAACCCGGCTGGCCGAACGAGTCGCGCAAGATGACGGAGCACTGGGCGGCGTACGTGAACACCAACAACTTCGGAGTGGGCGCGCTGGTGCCGGTGGCGGACGCGTTGACGTGCTACCGCTTCGGTGACGGCAAGCGCGAACATGGGTCGTGCTCCTACTTCGCACCGGTCAAAAGTTTCGCCATCACGCCGGGAATGAAGTTCGAGTACGACGTCTGGCTGAGCATCGGCTTTGCGGATGAGATTCGAGCCCGCTTCGAGCAAATCGTGAAAGGATCAAAGCCATGAAGATGAGAAGTTACTTTGCACTCGTGATGCCTCTCTTGCTGGCGTTGACAGCCCCCGCCGCCGAGCGCCCGAACATTCTCTTCATCCTCGCTGATGATCTGGGCTCCTACGATGTGGGCTGGCGTGGGAGCGACATCAAGACCCCGCACCTCGATCAACTCGCCCACGGAGGAGCCCGGCTGGAGCAGTTCTATGTGCAACCGGTCTGCTCGCCGACGCGCGCGGCGTTGCTGACGGGTCGTTATCCGATGCGGCACGGCTTGCAGACCGGCGTGGTGCGCCCATGGGCGCAGTACGGTTTGCCGCTGGAGGAACGCACGCTGCCGCAGGCGCTGAAGGAAGCAGGCTACACGACGGGCCTCTTCGGCAAGTGGCACCTCGGTCACTTTGCGCCGGAGTATTTGCCCACGCGGCGTGGGTTTGATCGGCAATACGGCCACTACAACGGCGCGCTCCACTACTTCGAGCACACGCGCGACGGCGGCTTCGACTGGCATCGGGACGACAAGGTGAA
This sequence comes from Pedosphaera sp., assembly GCA_031411375.1. GTDB lineage: Bacteria > Verrucomicrobiota > Verrucomicrobiia > Limisphaerales > SIBH01 > JANNGC01. The sequence goes on from JANOAY010000173.1 coordinate 27,651, forward strand.
CCGCGACGAGGGCTACAGCACTTTTCTCGTGGCGGACGAGGCCGCAAATTTCATTCGCGAGCACGACGGCACGAAACCGTTTTTCGTTTACGTACCGTTCAACGCCGTTCACGCGCCGCTCCAGGTGCCGGAGAAGTACAAGGAGCCTTACGCCGCCATGCAGGGCAACCGCGGCACTTACGCCGCCATGACCACGGCGATGGATGAAGCCATTGGCCGCATCATCGCCGCCATCGCCGCGCGTGGCTGGCGGACGAACACACTGATCATTTTCTCCAGCGACAACGGCGGGCCGAATCCGGGCCGGCTCACGAGCAACGGTTCGTTGCGTGCCGGCAAGGGCACCATTTACGAAGGCGGCGTTAAGACGTGCGCCTTCGCGAACTGGCCGGGCCAGATCAAATCCAATTCCGTCGTGAACGCGCCGCTGCACATCGCCGACTGGTATCCCACGCTGCTCAAGCTCGCCGGCGCGAAGCTTGAACAGAAGCTGCCGCTGGATGGCCGTGACGCGTGGGCCGCGATCACCCAAGGCGGACCTTCGCCGCACGAAACGATTCTCATCAACGCCGCGCCGCAGAAGGGCGCGCTGCGGATGGGCGATTGGAAGCTGGTGGTGAATGGTGGCGCGCCTGACAGCACCGACGGCGAAGATGGCGACGGTGCGCCCGCTGCGGAGAACAAGCCGGCCATCCAAGCCGCAGCGAACGGCATCGAGCTGTTCCAGCTCGCGGACGATCCAGCGGAAAAAAACAATCTCGCCGCGAAGCATCCCGACAAAGTGAAGGAACTGCGCGCCCGCTACGACGCTTTCGCGAAGCAGCAGGTTGCGCCCAAGGCGGCCGCGAAGGCGAAAGGATTCAACTCGCCAAAGGTGTGGGGCGAGAAGGACTGAAGTTTAGGAATGAAGAGTGTTCTTATCATCGGCGGCGGCGTCATCGGGCTGTCCACCGCTTACTACTGCGCGCGGCGCGGGCATCGCGTCACGCTCGTCGATCGCAATCCTGAGCAGCGCGACGGCTGCTCCTTTGGCAACGCGGGCATGGTGGTGCCGAGTCACTTCGTGCCGCTGGCTGCGCCGGGTGCGGTGAGCACGGCGTTCAAGTGGATGTGGAATCCCGAGTCGCCGCTCTACATCAAGCCGCGCTTGAACTGGGAGCTGATGTCGTGGGGTTGGAAGTTCATGCGCGCGGCAAACGCAGGGCATGTCGAACGCAGTGCGCCATTGATTCGCGATTTGAGTTTCGCCAGCCGCGATTGCTTCGATGAACTCGCGGCGCTGCCGGATAACGACTTTGGCCTGGTGAAGAAGGGCTTGGTGATGCTCTGCAAAACCCAGCACGGCTTGGACGATGAGGCGCGGTATGCCGCGCAGGCCAATCAGCTGGGTGTGCCTGCCGAAGTGCTGGACCGAAAAGGCGTCACGAAACTCGACCCAACCGTGACGATGGACGTCACAGGCGGCGTATATTTCCCGAAGGACTGTCACCTCTCGCCGGGCCGGTTCATGGCGGGATTGAAACGGCAGTGCGAGGCGCTGGGTGTGAAGTTTGTCTGGAACTCAGAAATTCAAGATTTCCATGTGGAGCGTGATCGCCACATCTACGGGGCATTAATTGCTGGTTCACAGGATATTTCCGCAGATGAGTTTGTTCTCTGCGGCGGCTCTTGGTCACCAATCCTCAGTCAACGACTCAGCATTTCACTGCCGATGCAAGCCGGCAAAGGCTACAGCCTCACCCTCACCAAGCCGCGCGAGTTCCCGCAGCTTTGCTCCATCCTCTCCGAGGCGCGCGTGGCGGTGACGCCGAT
>JANOAY010000174.1:0-2261 GCA_031411375.1 Pedosphaera sp.
GCCGCCGCTCACTCCCGCCCCGGGAGCTTCTTCTCGATGCGTGACTTTTCCAGCGTGACGTATTTCGGCAGCCCGCCTTCGACGGGGTACTTCACTTCGCCTTCGATGAGCGGGCGGGCGTACTCGATGAATTTCTCGTTCGGCATGAAGCCGTCCTCGGTGATCCAGTCGCGCGGGACGAAGTGCTCGACGTTCGCAATGTCGCCGAGGGGTTGAAGACCGAGCGACCACTTGTAGGGGCTGCTCTGCACGCGGACGATTTTCACCATGAAACCGCTCCGGCCTTCCACGGCGACCTTCACGGCTTCTTCGCCGCAGGCGCTGGCTTCGAGGATGTCGGTGGCGCTGGCGAAATGGCCGGCGGCGCGCTGCGCGTAGCCGAGCTTCACGCTGCGGCTCTTGAGTTTCAATTTGTCGGAAACGAGTTCCGCGAGATGATCCGCCGCGCCGGAGAGCACGGGGTGGCCAAAGGCATCCACGCGCTTGTCGTCCGCCGCGATTTCCTTCCCGGCCTGGTTCTTCAGGCCTTCGCCCACGACCACGACGCAGAATTTGAGCCGGTCCACGACTTCCTGCACGCGCTTGAGGAAGGCCGCTTCGTTGTGCGGAATCTCGGGGAGCAAAACGATGTGCGGCGCGTCGTCGGGCTGGCGCTTGGCGAGCACGGAGCCGGCGGCAATCCAGCCGGCGGAACGGCCCATGACTTCGATGACACAGCACGCGCCGTCGTCCGTGGCCATGCTGCGGACATCGAGAGCAATTTCCATCACGCTCGCGCCGTTGTATTTGATGACCGAGCCGTAGCCGGGGCAGTGGTCGGTGTGCGGGAGGTCGTTATCAATCGTCTTCGGCACGCCCATGACGCGCATTTCCCAGCCGCGCTTGATGGCTTCCTCGTGAATCTTGTGCGCCGTGTCCTGCGAGTCGTTGCCGCCCGCGTAGAAAAAGTAGCGGATGTTGTGCGCCTCAAAAACTTGGAACAAACGGTCCATGTCCTTGGCCGCGAGTTCCGGCTTCTTCTTGAAATCAATCTTGTAACGGCAGGTGCCGAGCGCAGCGGCGGGCGTGTATTTCAGTCCTTCGATGGCGCGGTTGGTCTCGTCCTGGAGGTCAATGATCTCCTCGTTCAAGATGCCGAGAATGCCATTCAGCCCGCCGTAAATTTCCTCGATGACCTCGTGTTTGCCCGCCTGTTGGATGACGCCGGCGACGCTGGCATTGATGACAGCCGTCGGGCCGCCAGACTGGGCGACGAGCAGATTTCCGCGTAATTCAGCCATAAAGTTCGCGGACACTGCCTAGCGTGCGAGTGGCTGTCAAAGTGATTCAAGGGATGAATGGGTTGTCTGAAAGGTGGAACTCGTCGCGCTGCGCCGAGCGGTGGAACAGATGTCGAGACGCGTGAGCTTTGTCGGACGTTCCGCAACCGCCCGCTCGGCGGGCTGCTTTTGTCGCCGCGCGACAATCCCACTTCTTTCGGGCCGCCGTGCGCCCGGAGCTGCGCCGAAAATCCGCTGGAATTGCCCGGAGGCCGCTGGTTCACTCCGCCCCTCATGTTCGAGAACATCCTCCGTGCGATCCGATTTCTCTGCCGTGGCGAGTTCCGCCGCGTGTGGAACGAAGTCCATGTGCGGATTTACCGGCCGGTCTGGGAATTCTTCTTCCTCTTCATCAAGCCGGGCCGCATCAGCGGCAGGCCCGAGCCGACGGGCAAGTTCACGGTGGAGACAAATCACCGCGTCGCCTTCGAGTCACCCGACCATCTCGCGCCCAAGGGCACGGCGGCAAACAACAGCACGAACAAGAAATTCGTCCTGCACATGGACGAGTATCTGCGCCGCGAACTGAAGGCTGGAACGAAGACTTTGAACTTCTTGGATCTCGGCTGCTCCGGCGGGCAACTCGTCGCCGACTTCATGAAAATGAAATGGAACGGCGTCGGCTTGGAAGGCTCGGACTACTCGCTCAAATTCAAACGCGCCAACTGGGCTACGCTCGCGAACACCCACCTCTTCACCTGTGACATCACCAAGCCCTATCAGGTCACGCTCGACGGAAAGCCCGGCCAGTTCCATCTCATCACCGCGTGGGAAGTCATGGAGCACCTGCCCACGCCACTGCTCGACGAAGTGTTCACGCAAATCCGCAAGCATCTCGCGCCCGGCGGCTACTTCGTCGCCAGCACCACCGAGACGAGCGACATCAATGAGGGCTTGGAGTTGCACCAGACGCAGTGGACGAACGCGCAGTGGCGCGAGTAC
>JANOAY010000175.1:0-2593 GCA_031411375.1 Pedosphaera sp.
TTTCGAGAATGCTCTTCGTGCAGTCCTTGTCGAAGGCCGCCCAGCCGCCGTCCTTGCACTGGAAGGTCATCATCCACTTGAGACCGCGCGCGAAACACTCGTCGCGGCGCTGCGGATCGTCGGTGGCAATTTTGCGGAGCGCGAGGAGCACCATCGCCGTGTCGTCCACGTCGGGGTTCCACTGGTTGTTGTATTCGAAGACCCAGCCGCTCGGCTCCACATCGGCGGGGTTCTTGTATTGCCAATCGCCGCGAAAACGAATCTCGTGATCCATGATCCAACTGCACGCCTTCTTCAGCGCGGGATGATTCGACGGCACGCCCGACTCGTGCAAACAGATGGCGACAATCGCGCTGTCCCACACCGGCGAGAAGCACGGCTCGATGCGCACGCTGTCCTGAGTCTCGTGCTCCAGCCGCTTCAGCTCCCGCTCCGCGCGCACGACCTGCGGATGATCATCCGCGTAGCCGAGCGCCTTGAGCGCGATGAGCGAGTTGAGCATCGCCGGGAAAATCGCCGCCAGCCCGTCCGTGTTCTCGAAGCGTTCGAGCATCCACTGCTCGGCCTTCTTCAGCGCGAGTTTGCGGAACGGGCGCAAGCGGTATTGCTCCAACAGCTTCAGGAAGCCATCGAGGATGAAAAAGAAATTGCGAAACGTGAACGTCTCCGGATCCTGCGCCAGCGCCAGGTCGCGCTCGTGATAACCCTGCGGATACAGCTCATCGATCACCACATGCACGCGGCGCGTGGGCTGGAAGTGATTGATGATGGCCAGCGGCACGAGCATGGAGCGCGACCAGTTGCTCATGTCGTGGAAATTGACGTGGAACCACTTGCCGATCAGGATGACCTCGGCGGGAATGGTCGGGACGTAATTCCACGGGAACAGTCCGAGCAGCGCCAGATACAGCTTCGAGAACGTGTTCATCCGCGGCACGCCGCCGAGGTTCGTGGCGATTTCTCGCGCGCGCAGCATCCGCGGATCGGTGACGGACACGCCGGCAAGTTTCAGCGCGAGATAAGCCTTGATCGTGGCGTTCACCTCCGCCGGACCGCCCGTGTAAATATTCCAGCCGCCGTCCGGCAACTGCATGGAGAGGATGTGGTTCACCGCTTTGCGCTGCCACTCCGGGTCGAGGTCGCCGGCCCAGTGGTGATAGGCCACCATGTCCGAGACCAGCGTCGAGTCCACCATCAGCTCGCCGACCCAGTAGCCTTCGGGATGCTGGATGCTCAAAAGATACTGCTGCGACTTCGCGAGGGCGGCGTCGGCGGCGGAGACAGTTTTCGCGCCGGGTGATTCCGTGGGGCGCGCTCTGAGTCGTTGAGTTTGCGTGAGCACTACGGCGCGGACTTTGGGCGACGCGGCGGAAACGAGGCAAGAGTGGAAATAAAAATATCAGCCCGCTCCGGCGCGGACCGGGGCACGCTCACCGCCCCGCCACGCGCGCGCCGACCAGCGCGAGTTCCGAGAGCCGGTCCACGTTCTCCAGTTTCGCCGCCCAGCAGAGGCCGCGCAGCACGAGGACGCGGTAGAGCGGGTCGTCGAACGTCCAGATGTAGTGGCCGGGAATGCTGCCGAAGACGCGGCCCCTTCCTTTCTCGTACGCCCAAAGCTGCGTGCGCGGCCCGTTCTCCTCGACCGCGTTCGCGAGCACGTTCACACGCGCTTCATCGCCGTGGAAGGCCCAGTAGGTTTCATCCGTGAGCTTGAGCTTCGTGTAGCCCTGCGTGATCGGGTGCGGCGGGTTTGTGAAGTTCAACTCCATGTCGCCGTGACGAAACTTCGAGCCGGCGCCCGTAGCGATGCCGACGCGCCCGGCGAAACCCGGCGCGTCATTGCCGCCCGCCATGGACCAGTGCAGCAACACCACGCCGCCGCCGCGCTGCTGAAACTCATCCAGCAACGCCGCGCGCTCTGCATTCCAGCCGGAGTTGCGCGAGTAGAAAACCATCACGTCCGCCGCCGCGAACTGTTCGCGGGTCGGGAAAACTTTCGCGGTGGCCACAGTCACGTTGTCCGCCAGCGGAAGCAGCTTTGACCAGCGTTGCTGCCAGAGCGGGTAATCGTGTTCATCCACGCCGTGATCCTTGTCGTCAATGCAGAGCAGGATGCGGAGCGGCGTAGCCGCGTCAGGCGGCGCACCGGAGGAGGGCAGGAACGCCGCGACTTCCTCGCGTGAACGCGCCGTCGGCATCGGCGGATCGATGCGCGTGATGCGCGTCGGCTCCAGCGGATTGGTCAGGAGGAACGTCAGCAAATCCTCCATCTGGTCCGCCGAAAGATTCTGCGCCGTCGCGTCCGGCATCAGCGAAGCCTTCATCGGCTCCATGCTCACCACGTCGCCGCGCGGACGTTCCATCGTCACGTTCGCGGGCAGCCGCAGAACAATCTTTGCGGCGGTCAACGTCTGCACGATCCCGCCCACTTCAGTGCCGTCCTTGAACTTCACCAGCACGCCGGTCATGTCGGGATTGATGGTCGCGGAAGGCTTCGTGATGTCGTGCAGCACGGACTCGCGGTCGCGGAAGACGAGGTTCGACAAATCCGGACCGAACGCCGTGCCTTCGCCGCGAATCGTGTGGCACGTCA
>JANOAY010000176.1:0-2684 GCA_031411375.1 Pedosphaera sp.
CAGTTTCTCAGCGATCCCGAATCGCCGCTGGACGGGCAGTTGATGCCGGACATCAACACGGGCCCGCAGCGGTTCCTGCGCGGCGGCTTGAGCAGCGGCGCGGTGGGCGGCATTGATTCGTTTGCCACGGCGCAGGCGGACAACTCGGGCATCAATCCGCCGAACTCATTTGTGACCGTGGATTTTAGTCCCGGCGCGCAGCCCTTTCCGCCCTACGTCACGGCGGTGTTTGTGATGCGGGTGAAGTGAGTGCGTTCGCAGGTGACGAGGTAACGGGTCTCACTATTGGCCGCCAGATTGAACAGAGACACCTACGGGGCTGCGAGGCGGCCTGCGCCCGTTTGAAAAACGCGCGGCGATTTCCACTCGCCGCGCCGGATCGTTCCTGATAACTCAGAGCGCAATTCAGTCCGACGGCTCAAACGTGAACCATTAACCAACGCACTTATGCCCTACGTCCTCATTGCTGCTGTCATCCTCTCGCTGCTCGCCCTCGCGCTGATTTTCGTGCTCTGCATCCGCAAGATTCAGCCGGGCAAGGCCGGCATCATCGTGGGCATCGGCGGGATGCGCGTGTCGTTCGACTGGATGCTGCGCCTGCCGATTTTTCAAAGCATGGAGATGGTGGACATCTCGGTGAAGAAGATCGAGATCGCGCGCAAGGGCAAGGACGGACTGGTGTGCAAGGACAACATCCGTGCGGACATCTCGGTGGCGTTCTACATCCGCGTGGATGCCACGAAAGAAAGCGTGCAGAAGGTCGCTCAGATGCTTGGCTCAGAGCGCGTGTCGGACATGAACCAGTTGCGCGAGCTGTTCGAGTCAAAGTTTTCCGAGGCGCTGAAGACGGCGGGCAAGCAGATGGAATTTCACGAGCTGTTCACCGAGCGCACGAAGTTCCGCGAACAGATTCAAGTGACGATTGGCAAGGACCTCGACGGCTTCATTCTGCAAGACGTGGCGATTGATTACCTCGAACAGACGCCGCTCGATCAGCATGACCCGAGCAACGTGCTCGATGCGGAGGGCATCAAAAAGATCACCGAGATCACGCAGCGCGAGCGGGTGCTGTCGAATGAGTTTTCGCAGCGCGCCCAGGTGCAGGTGGAGAAAGAAAACGCCGACGCGGACATCGCCAAGCGTGAACAGAAACGCCGCAACGAGGAAGACACGGCCAAGCAGACGCGCGCCATCACCGAGGTAAAGGCGAACGAGGAAGCCGAGACGCGCAAGGTCATCGAAGGACGCCGGCAGGAAGTCGAAGGCAAGCGGCTCGAAGCGGAGGAATCCATCCGCCTGCGCACCGAGGACATGAACCGCGCCGTGCAGGAGCGCGAGTTCACCGTGCGAAAGGAAAAGCAGCGTCTCGAACAGGAATCCATTCAAGAGGGCGAGGAAGCGCGCGTCCGCCGCGAGCGCACGGTGTCGCTCGCCGAGATGGACAAGGAAACCAAGCTCGCCGAGATGGGCGTGGAAGTTCAGCGCAAGCGCGCCACGGTCGTCGCGGAAGAAAAAGCGGTTGTTCAACAGCAGGAGGAGAAGAACAACATTGAGGCGCGCATGACCGCGGCGCGTGTGAGCGAAGTTACCTTGATCGAGGCGGAGATGAACGCGAAGAAGGATCAGGTCCAGCGCGTGGTCGCTTCCGAAGCGTTGAAGGAATCCGAGAAGAACATTGCCGAGGCGGAGAAGATCAAAATCATCACCGCTGCCGAGGCAAGCCGCGACGCCGCGTTACGCGACGCCGAGCGGATGCAAACGATGGCTGATGCGGAAGCGAAGGCTTCCGACAAACGACGCCATGCTTCCGAGCAGGACGCGGAAGGATTGGCCGCGATGGAATCCGCGCGCGGACTGGCCGAAGCGAAAGTTACCACCGCCAAAGCCGCCGCGAGAAAAGCGGACGCGTCGGCGACCAAGGAAGTGGGATTGGCCGAAGCCGACGTGATCAAAGCCAAGGGCGCGGTGAACGCGAGCAACACGCAGACGCAAGCCGAAGCGGAAGCCGAAGGCACCAAGGAAAAGGAACTCGCCGCCGCCACCGGCATCGAGGCGCGCGGCGCGGCGGAAGCGAAGGCCATTCATCAGAAGGCCGAGGCGATGAAACTCTTCCACGAAGCCGGCAAGGAGCACGAAGAGTTCAAACTCCGGCTGTCGAAAGAGCGCGATGTGGAACTCGCGGCCATTCACGTTCAGAAGGACATTGCGCAGGCCAACTCCACCATCGTCGGCGAGGCGCTCAAGCACTCGCACATCGACATCGTGGGCGGCGAAAACGACTTCTTCGAGAAGATCGTCCGTGCGGTCGGCAACGGAAAATCCGTGGATCGCATGGTGCAGAACAGCGCCACGCTCACGGACATCAAGGACACGTTCTTCAATGGCGATCCGGAATTCTTCAAAGGCCAATTCCGCAAGTGGATTGCCGACTTCGGCATTTCTTCTGAGGATGTGAAGAACCTGACCGTGGCAGCCCTGCTCGGAAAACTGATCGCGTCCACGGACGACAGCTCGGTGCAAGGCATGATGAAGGCGGCGCTGAACGCAGTGCGCGAACGCGGACTGGCCGATGCGCCGGCGTCGGCAGTGGTGGCTGGAACGAAAGCGGCACGGAGCTAGTGGCGCAATGAAGCTGCGGCGTCAACCTAGTGGGGCAGCCGTCCCGGCTGCCGCAAGTCCACTGG
>JANOAY010000177.1:0-5362 GCA_031411375.1 Pedosphaera sp.
CGCGGCACGCGCAACCCTGGGTCGGCGATATGATGAGGTCATCAACCCTGCAAGGGTTGAATCATGGGCGTGGTGCGGTGCGGTGATGCAACCCTTGCAGGGTTGGAAAATTTTTTTGGGTCGTGAACCCAGGGTAGCGCCTCGGCGGCGCAACCCTGGGCTGGCTGATTTCAAACTCTCGTGACACCCGGCTTTCATGCCCCGCTCCATTTGCAAAACCGTGCCTGGCACTTCGGAGCCTGGACCACGACGGCGCCCGCATAGCTATCCATCTCCGGCAGCGCGGCCATCCACCACTGCGCCGCCTCGCCGCCGGTGACGTGGCGCACGCGCGGCCCGTTCAGGGCCACGGTGAATTTTTCCAGGCCGGAGAACACGCCGTCGCCGCGCGCTTTCACAAAAGCCTCCTTCCGTGTCCACAAATCAAAGAAGGCGCGGACCCGTTCCGGCTCCGGCACCGCCGCCAGTTCCGCGCGCTCGGCGGGCGTGAAGAAGCGTTGCGCGACGGCGTCATGCCGGCGCAGGTCGCCGCGCACTTGCTCGATGTCCACGCCGACCTCGCCCGTGCGCGTGAAGGCGAACGCGGCGTGGTCGCCCGAATGCGAGGCGTTGAAGAAAAATTGCGGGTGCGCCGCGAGCGCAGGTTTGCCGTGCGGTCCGAGTTGAAAAATAATTTCCCGCGCGCCGGTCTGGAGCTGGCCCGCGAGCAAGGCGCGCAACATCCCGCGCGTGAGTTCCCAGCGTTCGCGCAGCTGTTCCGTACGGAACTGCCGGGCGCGTTCCGCTTCCTCCGGCGTGAGCAGCGCGCGGAGTTTTTCCAGCTCGCCGTGCGCGGACGGAAGCTGCGCGAGCCAGACGTGAACTTCCCCCTCCGCCAGCGCGGGCCGTCCGGTCGGCGTGATCCACTCCGCGCTCATGGTTCGACGGCGGCGTTCACGCCGAGCGCCCGGATTTCAAAAAGATCGGCGGATGGGATGACCAGATCGCCGAGCAGCGAGTCCGTCACCGTGAGCGACGCGGGCGCGGCCCGCAGTTTTTTCGCGCGCAGCACCGAGCCGTCCAGCAGGCGCACTTCGTGGCCGGAGTTTTCCTCCGCCACATCGTTCAGCACCACCACGAACGGGCCATCCTCGACGCGGTAGCCTTTCAAACCGAAGAGCACCGAACTGACCGTGAGCGTGTCGCGTTCGAGCGAACGAAAGTCGCACTCCAAAAAATCGCCGGTCTTCGTGAACACGCCGCGGCGGCCCTGCGCGCGGCCGTAGGGCAGGGGCGTGCGCGGCGGGCGCAGGACGAGCCGCGCCACGCGGCTGTTCAGGATCGGCGACTCGGCGCGGCCCGCGAAGGCGAGGCGCACGGCGGACTCGTCGGCCTTCGTGATGGTCCCGGCGAGGAAGGTGCCGTTCCGCAGCATCACGCCGCGCACCACCGGGCCGCTGTTCGTGGTGCGCGCGAGGGCGATGCTCTCCGGGGATTTCGTGCCGGTGAAGTGGTGAAAAAAATTAGTCTGTCCGATGACTTCCGGCTGCTGGCGTGGCCAGGCCCAGCCTAGTTTCACCGTGGCGGGTGTGGCGTTCTGCTCATACTCCAGCCGGAACTCCGTGTTCACCCCGCCCATGAGCGGGGTGGTGATCGGAGGATTTTTTTCATCCCAGGCAAAGCCGGCGAAGGGATGCAGCGGCGTCTCCTGGTTGTTCAGCCACAGGCGCGCGCGCGCCCACCCGTCGAGATGAAACGTGTAGCTTCTGGTCGTCTTGGAAATAATTTTTCCGGTCCAGCGCACGCAAAAATTCGTGGCGTTCAACGAGGGATCGGGCGGGCCGGATTTCCAGTCGAAGCGCACCTGCGGATCGAGCCGGGCCATCTTCAAGTTCGTGAAGTCGCGGCCGTCAAAGTATTCGCCCACCAGTCCGTTTTGCATCAGCAGCAAGGGCGAGACGCGCGCCGTGCCCACGGTTCCCGCGCCCCGGCTGGAGACGAGCGCGCCCACGTTCGCGCGCAGCAAATGCAATTCGCCTTCGCTCTCGCGCCACGTCCGTTCCGCGCTGAGCTTAAACGGCTCGCTGGCGAACTGCTCCCATGACCGGCCGTCGAACGCGTAGAACGCGGTGAGTTCCTTCCGCAGGAGCTGCAAACGCAGCCAGACGGGCGCTGTGGCCTTCGCTCCGACGGTCACGCGCACGGCGCGCTGGTCCGGGTCCGTGCGGCGCTGGAACTCGATGCGTCCGTCGCTGCCCAGCGTGAGCGCAGCGAAGACGGAGGAGTGATGTGCGCGAATCATCACGCCTGCGTGCGTCCGTCCGCCGCCGATTTCATCCACACGCACCAAAACATTCCCGTCGCTGATCATCGGGCGCGAAACGAAATGACCGGCGGCGATGTTCGTGCTCCGCCCTTCGACCCGGAGCGTGAAGGTGTTCGTGTCGAGCCGCGCCGCGCCGCGCGCATCGCCGAGATCGGTCGCGACCCAGCCGTTGGGCAGCGTGGCCCCGCCGCCGAAGAACAGGCCGGAGGCGAAGGTGGCGCGGGAGAGTTGATTCAACTCCACCGTGGTGGATTCGCCCGAGGAACTTTGCACGACGAGCGCGCCGGTGTCGTTGAATCGCAGCGCACCTTCCAGCACGCGCCCGTCGAGCAGCCGTGCCTCGCCCGCCAGCACGGCGGCCGGCACGATAGAGCAGAGCAACAACTTCAACACGGCGCGCACGCCAAACATCGTCCGCGCTTTCGGCGCGGCCTCAAAGGTTAAATTCGAGCCGGGGAAAGCCCCATTGCACCGCCGGGCCATTGTGCCAGTCTCCGCGCATGGCAAAAATGACCCCCGCCCAAATCAAGGCCGCGCTGCCGAAAGTCCCGGCCTGGCAAAAGCAGCGCGCCACCATCACACGCACCTTTCAGTTCCAGGACTTCGTGGCGGCGATGAAGTTCGTGAACCGCGTCGCCCGCGCCGCCGAGGCGGCGGCGCATCATCCCGACGTGGACATCCGCTGGAACAAAGTCACGCTCACCCTTGCCACGCACAGCGAAGGTGGTCTGACGCGGAAGGATTTCACGCTGGCGCAACAGATTGATGAACTCGCCGAACGGTGAATCGGCGACGAACATTCCGCGTCTGGTGAGGAGTAAAAAATTTCCGGTGAGAAACTGTTTCATCCTCTGCCTGCTGCTTGGACTCGCGCGCGCGTTCGCCGCTGACGTGTCGTTCACGAAGGAGATTGCGCCCGTCTTCGTCGCGAAATGTCTCGCGTGCCACAACGCCGAGAAGGCCAAGGGCGGCTACCGGATGCACACGTTCGATGCGCTGCTCAAACCCGGTTCGAGCAAGGAAACCCCTCTCACTCCTGGCCAGCCCGCGCAGAGCCATCTGTTCCAACTGCTGCTCGCGCCCGACGAGGACGACCGGATGCCGCAGAAGGACGACGCGCTGCCGGCCGCGCAAATCGCGGTCATCAAACAGTGGATTGAGGCGGGCGCGAAATACGACGGCCCAGATCGCGCCACCGCGCTCACGCTGCTCGCGCCGCCGCAACATCCCGCCGCGCCGCGCGCCTACCCGGTGGCGATTCCGATCACGGCGCTGGCGTTTGATATGTCCGGCGAATTTCTCGCGGCCAGCGGCTACCATGAGATCACGATTTGGAATTCCCGCTCCGGCGAACTCGTGCGTCGCGTGGGCAATATCGCCGAGCGCACGTTCGATCTCGCGTTCAGTCCTGATGGTCGCTGGCTCGCCAGCGCCAGCGGCACGCCGGGGAAAATTGGCGAAGTGAAATTGTTCCACGCCACCAATGGCGAACTCGCGCGCGTGCTCGCGACCACGGCGGATGCGGCGCTCGCGCTCGCGTTCACCGCTGACAGTCAGCGGCTCGCAGCGGGCGGCGCGGACAACATTATTCGCCTTTGGGAAATGAGCGGGAGCAAGCCACCGCTCACCATCGAGCAGCACGCGGACTGGATTCTCGCGCTCGCCTTCAGTTCCGACGGCGCGCAGCTCGCCTCCGGCAGCCGCGACAAATCCGCGCGCGTGTTCGACGCGCTGACCGGCGAACTGGAAACCACCCACACCGGCCACGGCGACTTCGTGACCGCCGTGGCGTGGGCCGACAACAAGGTCGTCCTCAGCGCGTCGCGCGAAAAGGAGGCGCACCGCTGGAACGCGCAGGGCGGCAAGAAGGGCGGAGAACTCTCCGGCTGGGACGCCGCGCCCACGCGCCTGATCGTCGCGAAGCACCGCCTGTTCAGCGCCGCACTGGAGCGCACGGTGCGCGAGCATGATTTGGAAAAGAGGAGCGTCGTCCGCACGTTCGTGGGCGCGCGCGATGCCGTTCACGCGCTTGCGTGGCACGCGCCTTCGCAGCGGCTCGCGGCGGGCGCGCACGATGGCGAGGTGCTGGTGTGGAACGCCAACGACGGAAAGTTAATCCTGAAATTCCCCGCCGCGCCCGGTCACGCCGCGAAACTCTCGCGCTCAGAATGAGCAAGAAGAGTGGAAGGATCGCCGCGCTGATCGAGTCCTGCCAGGGGCGCGAACTCTCGGCGCATTACCTCGGCTACTTCGAGTGCTTCAACCGCCAGTTGTTCTACGAGGCGCATGATGTGTTGGAGGAACTCTGGCTCGCGGAGGGCAAGACCGGCGCGAACTACGGTTTCTACAAAGGACTGATCCAGTTCGCCGGCGCGTTCGTGCATTTGCAGAAAGGCCGGCTGCGTCCGGCGGCGGCGCTGTTCAAGCTCTCGCGCAGCTACCTGGAGAAATATCCGTCACCGCACCAGCGACTCGACGTGGCGCACGTCCTCGCGCTGGGCGGGCAGTGGGTGGAATGGCTGGAGCAGGGGAGCTATGCGGAAAATCCGCTCCAGAAATTTTCCGCGCCGGGGCTGATGCTCACCGGCTAGTGGGGCAGCCGTCTCGGCTGCCATCAGTCTGGCGACCGTCCCCGGTTGCCGGTCGGAACGGCAGGCGGGACGCCCGCCGGACGAGTGGCAGCCGGGCGGCTGCCCCACAAAATCCCTCCTTTACATCACCGCTTCGCGCCGCAAAATCGCTGCGTCATGGATGGATTTGATACTAATTGGTGGGGCGTTTATGCGTTCCCAGTCGGCACCGCAATCTGCTTCGGCCCCGTGCTGGTGGCGTGGATTCTGGCCTGCCGCAAGGACGCTGCACCTGTTCCGCAGAAGAAGAAGCGCTAGTCCCCGGCAGTTTCTTTCGCTCTCCAGCGCGCCGGTTTTCTCCGGCGCGCTTTTGTTTCCAGTCCTCAACGGCCACTCCGTTTCGTCTCAGGGCGGACGCCTCTTATTTTCTAACGCCCGCTTGGGCTCGTGGGCTGGGTGGGTCAGGCTTCCAGCCTGACGGTTCGGG
>JANOAY010000178.1:0-2280 GCA_031411375.1 Pedosphaera sp.
GGAGACCGGCGTTCCAAGCCGCACAGTTTGCGTTTGAATTCCTTTTTAAGCCGGCGCGTCGTGACTCCGTGCATCCGCTCGGACATCAGCCTGACCTCGGCTCGTGGCGCTCCCGCTTCTGTCTGCATTCTCCGCTGTCACTGACCCTCATCATTTTCGCAGTCATCTCTTCCGGCTGCCGCACGCACGACGGCAACTTCTCCCGCATCATCAATGAACCGGCCCCGGTGCCGGAAAAGGTGCGGGCCAGTTTCGGGCGCGTCGGCGTGTTGCTGACCGGGGACAATCCGGACTTTGGATTCAAGCGTCCGGCCACTCCGTCGGAGGCGGTCCTTCCCATCATGGACAAGACGTTTGCTCCCATCGACCGCTCCGCGAACGATGCCTCCATTCTCGCGTTTGGCCTCATCGTTTCAGGAGTCGTGGGCGTGGTCGGCAGCCACGTCGTGGGCGTGCCTGAGTCCGAGATCAAGGATGCCGAATCCGCCTTGCGGAAACCTCTGATCGAGGCTCCGCTCGAAACGCAAATTCAAAATCGCGTGGTGCAAATCGCCGCGCGGCGGAAAATTCCCCAGCCCAGTTCGGTCACGATGAAAATCAATTCGCGCCGCCCGACCAGTGAAGATTTGCGCGCTCTCTCGATCTTGGGAATCGACAGCCTGCTCGTCATTCACGTTTATCAGCAGCGCTTCGAGGAACTGCACGGATTGAATCCGCCCATGACCTTCGCCGTGACCGTGGATGTGGAAGTGCGGCGCGTGAGCGATGGCGCGCGGCTGCACCGAGGCGAGCTGGAATATCGCGGACGCAAATTGAAATTCACCGAGTGGGCCGAGCATCGGGCGAAACCGTTCCGCGCAGAAATGGAGCGCGTGACCCGCACCACGGCGGCGGTCATCGTGGATCAATTGCTCACGCCGGGCAGCACCGCCGGGAAATAAACTCACTCGCCCTGCTTCCGCGCCAGCAGCTTCGTGAACTCCTCCGCCGCGCGCGACAGCGGGCGCGGCTTCGGCCACGCGACCACGATGCTGCGCTCGGGCCGGGGCGTACCGAGCGAGCGATAGACCGGCGCATCGGAACGCCCGCTCATCACCGCCATCTTCGGAATCAGCGACAGCCCCACGCCCGCGCGGACCAGCGATTGAATCGTCTCCATCTGCGCGCTGCGGATGCTCACGTTCGGATGCAGCGCGCGCCGCTCGCAGAAGCGCAGCACCTGATCGCCAAGGCAGTGGCCTTCCTTCATCACGATGAGCCGCTCGGTTTCCAAGTCGGCGGCACGCACGCTGCGCTTGGTCGCGAGCGGATGACCGGGCGGCACGGCGAGCAACAGTTCCTCAGAGAACAACTCCTTCACCTCAAAACGCGCGTCGTGAAGCGGCGTGCTCGCGAGGGCAAAATCAATGTCGCAGCCGAGCGCGAGCTTGAGCAGACGCGCGGTGGTGTCCTCGTGAAGGATCACTTCCACGCCGGGAAAGCGCTGGTTGAAACGCGCGATCACCTCCGGCAACAGATACGGCGCGATGGTCGGCAGCACGCCCACCGCGAGCGTGCCGCGCAGGAGAGCGCGCGTGTCGTGCGCCTCGCGCTTCGCGGCGTCCACTTCTTCGAGGATGCGCCCGGCGCGGCGCACGAAGGCTTCGCCCGCTGTCGTGAGCTTGGCCTCGCGCTTCAGGCGGTCGAAGAGCCGTCCGCCCAATTCCTCTTCCAGCTTTTGAATCTGCTGGCTGAGCGAAGGCTGCGAGACGTGGCATTGTTCGGCGGCGCGCGAGAAGTTCTTCGTGCGCGCCACGGCCATCACGTATCTGAGCTGGTGCATCTCCATAGGCAATGCCTATCGTTACCAGAGGAAAATTGTATTTCCAGCAATGACCCGTGCGCGACAAGCTCCGCGTCATTCACTACTGAACAACGAACAAAATTAGGAGAACACAAAATGTCCACTGAAGCCAAATGCCCCTTCAATCACGGTGCCAGCCTTCCCACCACGAACAAGGACTGGTGGCCGAACCAACTGAAGGTCGAACTCCTGCACCAGCATTCCGCCAAGTCCGATCCGATGGGCGCAGACTTCGACTATGCGAAAGAGTTCAAGAGCCTCGACCTCGCGGCGTTGAAGAAAGACCTCGCAGCGCTGATGACCGACTCACAGGACTGGTGGCCGGCGGACTTCGGCCACTACGGCGGTCTGTTCATCCGCATGGCGTGGCACAGCGCCGGCACCTACCGCACCGGTGACGGTCGCGGTGGCGGTGGTCGCGGCCAGCAACGCTTCGC
>JANOAY010000179.1:0-9302 GCA_031411375.1 Pedosphaera sp.
TGGTGGCGTAGGGCGTCCAGGCGTTCAGCGCGGTGGCGGACTCGACGCGGTAGGTGCGGCCCGCCCGCGCGGACCAGCGCAGGAGGTGCGGCGCATTGGTGGAGCGGAGGAGTTGCAGCGTGGGCGCGAGCGCGCCCTCGGTCGCGCCGAGGTCGCAGCCGGGACCGGCGGGGCGGGGGAAGCCGCGCTGGTCGGTGGGCGGGGCGAGCGCGCAGTCGGCGGTGTTCAAGGCCGGACTGCCGGCGTGCAGGGCCATCGTGAGCGTGGGCCCGCCGTAGTTGCCGAGCGGCAGGAGCAACGGGTCGGTGTTGTTCACGCTCGTGCCGGAAGTCCATGCCGGCGTGGCGTCGGAGGAAAGGTTGTGGCCGAGGTCGGTGATAGGGCCATAGCAGTTGTTGCTGACGCCGCCGGACAGAATGGTGTTCACGATCTGGAAGACGCCGCCGGTGTTGGCGAGGGAACCGCCATAGCTGCCGCCATTGGTGCCGCTATATGTGCCGACGATTCTGGTTCTGATTGAAGGCAGACCGCCCACCGTGGTGTTGCCGGCCAAGGTCAGGTTTATCGCCTGTAAGCTGCCGGTGCTGGCAATGGCCCCGCCGATGGCGTCACCTCCATTGATGGGCTGCAAATTATCATTGAATCCTCCCCAGATGATGCTGTCCCCGCCACGCGCTTCATTGCCTAGGAAGGTGCAGTTGACAGCGATAGAATTGCTGCCACCGAAGACGGCGCCGCCAAACCCCGAACCTTGCAATCCGCCTTCTGAATAAGAGGACTGGAGAAACAAGTTTCCTCCTCCGCTGGCTCCCTTCACGTAGTTGCTGACAAAGAGATTGTTGGAAAGAAGCATGGTTCCCGGACTGAAAACCGCTCCGCCCAAGGCCAACCCTCCCATTCCGCCCTTTCCGGAGTTTTCTTGAACATAAGTTACAGTCCTGCCGTAACCGCCTCTGCCCCCAGTGATGCCGTTGCCACCCAAGCTCATGGAGTTCGAAAATGTGCAACTGTCCACGATAAGATGGCCCAGGCTGGCAATCGCTGCCCCAGCAGCAGTTCCACCGGCCCCGCCATCTCCCCCGACAGCACCTGGCGCTCTTTGACTGGCCTGGCTTGGCGGTGGCGGACATTGCCCGCCGTTTCCGCCAATACCGCCCGCGCCGCCTGCGCCCCCCACGGCCGAGTTGCTGGCAAAGTAGCAGCGCAACAAACTAAAAGTGCCGGCATTAAAAATAGCTCCGCCCAACGCCGCCTGTCCCGCGCCTCCGGCACCGCCTGGTTGCCCCGGGGTCATCAGTGGACAAACCGCGTCCATTCCAAAGGAGCCATTCGTCCCCGCAATGCCCGTGGCTCCAAGGACGACGTTTGAGAGGAAGCGGCATTGCTCCGCGAACACAACACCTTGATTGAGCACCGCCCCGCCCGTGTTCGTCGCGCGACCGTTGATGAAGGAGAGGTTCGTCAGCCGCAACGTGGTGCCGGGCGTGACGGAAAGAATCCGCGTCAGATTGTTCCCGCTGAAGGTGACGCTGTGGCCGCCCGCGTCGAGCGCCACGTCATTCGCGATTTCAATCTGGTTGCTCAAGACCAGCGCGCCGTCGCAGGCGAAAACCACGGACCCGCCGCGCTCAATGGCTCCGCGCACGTCGTCCGTCGCGAGGTTGGTCACCACCAGGTTGGTCGGTGGCGGCGTGGTGTTGAAGGCAACATCGCCGCCAAAGTTCGTCACGCCCGTCGAATACACCACGGCCCGGGCATGATACGTCGTCTGTGCGGTGAGGCCGGTGAGCGGGGCCGAGACGTTTGTGACGACGACCGGGCTGCCCAGATTTTGCAGCGGCGTGAGCTGGCCGTAATTCGTCGTCGCGCCCCACTCGAAGTAGGCGGTGGTGGCGAGGCCGTTGATGGTGGCCAGCCCGTTCAGCGTCGCGGAGGTGGTCTTCCGATTGTTCGCGGGCAGCGTGACCACGGTGGCGGGAGCCAGCGTCTTGAGCGTGAGGTTTTGTCCGTAAGCCCAGCCCGCGCTGTTCGTGGTGGCGAAGCGGACTTGATACACCGTGCCCGGCGCGAGATTGCTGAGCGTGAGATCCCGGCGCACGAAGTAGTCGAAATTAACCGGCAGCGATCCGGTGGCGGATCCGTAGTTGGTGGTGGTGCCAAATTGCCCGGACAAATCCGTGGGCAGGTTGTTCACGTTGATGTCCACCGTCACGACGGCGGAGGAGATGGTCACACTGCTGACGAACTGGGTGCCGAGCGTCGGAGGCTGCGGATTCCGGGTCGGGACCACCGTGTTCTGATAAACCTGCGAGAAGGAACCCACATGTTCATTGACTCTTTGGAAATACACGCTGGCGATGGCGACCGACCCGGTGAGCACGGTGAGACGCGCTACCCCTTGCCGGTCTGCCCAGTTGAAGATGTTCCCGCCGCTGCCCCTGTTCGTCGGGGCGTTGACCACGCCCGAGTAGAAGGCTGACGTATTGGTGGAGTTTTCAAACAGTTCCCACCGGAGGGAACTGCCGGGAGGAAAGCTGCCCGGCAGGATGTTGAAACTCGCAAGGGCAAATGGCGTGGTGGTGGGACTGGTCTGTCCGCCGGGCGGCAAATCATGAAAGTCATACGTCCAGCTTTCCCCGGCGTAGAGGTAGAGCCGCAAGGTGGGCGTCACGATCACGTCACTGCCGTAGGCGACGCCCGACGCGTTCGACGCCACCAGGCGGTAATGATAATTCGTGTCGGTGAGCAGCGACGACAGATTCGCCGTCACCGCCACCGGCGCGGCCCCGGCCCCGATGGATTGCGCGGCGGTGGTGGAGCCGTAGTTCGTTGTGGTGCCCCACTCGAAGAACGCCGTCGTGGCCAGACTGTTGGGATTGGCGCTGCCGTTCAGCGTGGCGGAGTTGGTGGTGATGCTCGTCGGATTTGTCGTGGTGGCCGAAGGCGCGGCGGCGCGCGCAAGGTCAACAAAGCCAAACAAAGTGAGAACCAAACTGGTGGTGAAGAGCGCAAGAGTTTTCATAACGGCAATCCCTATCTTTGGAGCGAGAGTATCTCTACCCCCCCCATTGGATTTGGGAAGCCCGGAGTTGTGGAATGGGCGGGTCTTTTGCGCCACTTGGCACCCGCACCTTGATAGGAGCGCGGCATTTATGCCGCTTCAACATTCGTTGGCAGACAATCGTGGATAAATCTCAAGCGTTGGGCGGACGAACATTGAAGCGGCGTGAACGCCGCGCTCCGCCATGTCGCAACTTGACTCGACTTTGCGCGCACCTAACATGCGCCCTCGTTTTTGGAACTGTAACTTGAACCCGAACTGTAACTGAAACCATGAGCTCTATCATCGACATCAAGGCCCGCGAAATTCTCGATTCGCGCGGCAATCCGACCGTGGAAGTGGACGTGCATCTGGCCAGCGGCGCCATCGGTCGCGCGGCCGTGCCGAGCGGCGCGAGCACCGGCGAACACGAGGCCCTCGAATTACGCGACGGCAACAAGAAGCGTTACCTCGGCAAGGGCGTGTCGAAGGCCGTGGCCAACGTCACCGAAAAAATTCTCCCCGAACTCATCGGCGTGGATGCGCTGGATCAACTGACGGTTGACCGCATCATGCTCGAACTCGACGGCACGGAGACAAAGGCCAAGCTCGGCGCGAACGCCATTCTCGCCGTCTCGCTGGCGAACGCGAAGGCCGCCGCCGAACTGCTCGGCCAGCCGCTCTTCAAATATCTCGGCGGACCGAACGCCAAGGTGCTGCCGGTGCCGATGGCGAACGTCATCAACGGCGGCGCGCATTCCGATGCGCCGATTGATTTCCAAGAGTTCATGATCGTGCCGAAGGGTTTCGACACGTTCAGCGACGGCTTGCAGGCCATCACGGAAATTTTCCACGCGCTGAAAGCGGTGTTGAAGAAGAAGGGCCTGAGCACGGCGGTCGGCGACGAGGGCGGCTTCGCCCCGAAGCTCGACAGCGCCGAGGCGGCCATCGAAGTCATCCTGCAAGCGACGAAGGACGCGGGCTACAAGGCGGGCAAGGAAATCTTCCTCGCGCTCGATGTGGCCGCCTCCGAGTTCTACACCGGCAAGGAAACTTATGTCTTCAAGAAGAGTAGCGGGCAGAAGCTCACGGGCGATCAGCTCGTGGCCTTCTACGCGAAGCTCTGCGGCAGCTATCCGCTCATCAGCATCGAAGACGGTTGCGCCGAGAGCGACTGGGTGACGTGGAAGAAGCTCACCGACAAGCTCGGCGACAAGGTCCAGCTCGTCGGCGACGATCTGTTCGTGACCAACGTGAAGTTCCTCCAGCGCGGCATTGATACCGGCACGGCGAATTCCATTCTCGTGAAGGTGAACCAGATTGGTTCGCTCACCGAGACGCTCGACGCGGTGGAACTCGCGCAGGACAACAATTACACCGCCGTTCTCAGCCATCGCTCCGGCGAAACCGAGGACGCGACCATCGCCGACCTCGCGGTGGCGACGAACTGCGGCCAGATCAAGACCGGCTCGCTCAGCCGCACCGACCGCACCGCGAAGTACAATCAGTTGCTGCGCATCGAGCAGTTGCTGGGCAAGAACGCGGTCTACGGCGGGAAGTTCTGATTCCGTTTTTAGATTCACACGAAAGGCGCGGCGCAGGCCGCGCCTTTTTTCTGGAGCACGGACTTTCCAGTCTGCAGCCAGCCACGAACGCCGACCAGATCATCGCCCGCCACGCTCTGCACGTAGGCCGCGTTCTTCGCCGCCGTGTTTTGTTTGCCGCCTCGAAGCGCGGCATGGGTGGCGTTGCTGAACGCCACCTGCGCCGCCGTGACCTGCGCCAGCGGGACCGTCGGCTTGGGGAGGGCGGGGTTGTTCGTCAGCTTCGCCACCGTGTTCTCCGCGAAGGTGTTCAGGGGGGTGCTCTCCCCAGCCCTCTGCCCACTCGTTCCTCATCAGGAGAGGGAGTCGGACACCCCCCAGCTCGACCATGGTGACCAGGTGCGCCCGGTGAAACGGTGAAATGACACCGGCGAATTTGCGCTTGCCAATGCGGCTTAAGTTTCCCAAATTTCAGTCGCAACAGAAAAGACTGTTACACACACGGAAAGGAAAATTATGAAACTGATCCTCTGGACTCACCTCGCCTACCTCGTCATCAGCATTGCCCTCACCGTCTGGGTGGCGCGCACCCTGCACAAGAACGGGCGCATCTTCCTGGTGGACTGCTTCCACGGAAACGAGGGGCTGGCGGACTCGGTGAATCATCTGCTGGTCGTTGGTTTTTACCTCATCAATGTCGGGTTCGTGACGCTGGCGCTGCGCTTCGGCGTGCTGGCCGGGGACATGAAGGAGGCGCTGGAGAGCCTGAGCACCAAGGTCGGACTGGTGCTGCTGGTGCTGGGTGCGATGCACTTCTTCAACCTGGCCGTGTTCACCAGTTGCCGCCGCCGCGCGCTGCATGTGAAGGCGATGGGCGGAGTGCATCTGCCGCCGGCCTTGCCTGCGGCGCGGATGACGGGAGTTTGAAAACGGACGGGTGACACGCAGGCCGTTCGCTCAGGCGGACGGCCTGTTTTGCTTTTGATGAGCAGAGCTGCTGGGCGCGGGGCGAAGCAGTTCTTTCATTCGCTTCTCCCGATACGCGAAAATTTTCTCCACATCTCGGCGCACGAACAGCCAGTCCACCAGCGCGCCGCCGAACACCGAGTAGCGCACCACATCGCGGGCCAGGGTCCCGCCGTCGCGCTCCTCGAAGGTGTGTTCGTGAATCCACTGGCGGTAGGGGCCGCGCAGTTGCTCGTCCATGAAACGATGCGGCGGCTCCCACGCGCTGATCAGCGTACGCCAGCGCAGGGGAATTCCGCGCACGCGCAGCTTGTAGTCAATGAGCGTCCCGGCGCGCATCTCGATGGGCGCGGGCGTGAGCACCTCGAAGTTCAGGAACGGCGGCGTGATGGCTTGCAGGTTCAGCGCGTCGCCGAAAAAGTTGAACACCTCCTCGCGCGGGCGCGGCAGCCACAGCTCAGATTTGAAGAGGTGTTCGCGCACGGCGGTTCAGAGCTTCGTCTTGATCCCGCACGCGCGCAGGAAGCACCAGCCGCGCGCCGCCTCGAATAAAACAAACCCGGCGGAGACAAACAGCACTACGCCGAGCCACACGATCTGTTGCACGGCAATGAAGCCGCCGATCAGCAAGGCCAGCCCGACCAGCGCGCGCATCCAGCGCCCGGCGGAGGTAATGTTGCGCGAGAAGAATTTTTTCATGAGCTGACGATCTTTCGTTTGGGCAGTTTGCGGAGGGCGTTTAACTGATCACAGAACTCGCTCAGGCTGCCGGAGCGCGTCGCGCCGATGCGTTTGATGGCTTCATCGTAGGAAGCCGAGGCGCGGCCGCCGATGATGACTGCCACTTCGGCGGGCAGGTAACGACGGAGTTTTTCTAGTTCACCAGGCAGTAGCTCGTCATCGCCGGGGTACACAATGCTGAGGGCCACGGCGCGGGCGGAACTGTTCGTGGCCGTGCCGGCGATCTCCGCCGCCGGCAGACTCGTCCCCAGATACGTCACACGCCAGCCAAGGTCCGTCGCGGCGGCGGCGACCATCACCGCGCCCAGTTCGTGCAACTGCCCGGACGGCGTCGCCACGATCAGATGCGGAGCATTGGCCGGCAGCGCAAAGGGCCGCGAGGCGTGCCCGAGGAAAACCCGGATCGCCGCGCTGGCAAAATGTTCATGCGCCGCCGTGATCGTGCCGTCGCGCCACAAGTCGCCAATCGCCTGCGCCACCGGGGCCACCACCTGTTCGAGCAGTCCGTGCTGACCGAGCGCGACGGTGGCGCGGTGCAAGGCGTCCTCGAAGGCGAGCGCGTCGAGCTTCTGCGTGGCCGCGATGCACTGCTGGACGAATCCTTCCGCACTTTTTCCGCGCGCGGTGGCGGTGAGGGCGCGCGGAGATTCGGCGATGGGCGTGGCGAGTTCCGTCAGACGCGCATTCTCCAGCGTGGCGATGGCCCCGATGCTGTGACCGGACTCCGTCGCGCGCCGCAACAGTTGCAGCCGTTCGATTTCCGCGTCCGTGTAGAGCCGCCGGTTCGTGCCGGTGCGACTCGGCTGCACGGCCCCGTAGCGTTTCTCCCAGACACGAATGACGTGCGCGGTCAGCCCCGTGCGCCGGGCCACGCTCTGGATCGAATGATGTGCCTGAGACATTCCTCTGATAGTTAGACACAAACTAAACACGTTTCAACAAGTTTCCAAAAATTGCGTAAAATACTATTAAACGCGCTACTCAACGCTGGGCAAAACAAAGTGAGACAAGTATTTGACAAACGCGTTGTAGTTAGACAGAGTTTGAAGGCAGCGCAAGTCGCTGCGACCCATGACCACGGCTCCAGTCAACATTGTTTTCGGCGGAACAGGAGGAATCGGCTCCACGCTTTGTCGCCTGCTCGATGCGCGTGGCGTGCGGCTCGTGGTCGCGGGGCGCTCGGAAGATTCGCTTAGTTCGCTCGCGGATTCTCTGCCGAACATCACCACGGTAAAAGCTGACGCGACAATCCCTGATGACGTGCGCCGCGTCTTTGATCTCGCCACGGAAAAATTCGGCGGCGTGGATGGAGTCGCGCATTGCGTCGGCTCGCTGCTGCTCAAGCCCGCGCACCTGACCACGGACGATGAGTGGAACGCGACGTTGCTCACGAATCTCACTTCCGCCTTCCATGTCGTGCGCGCGGCGACGGCGGCAATGATGCGGCGTCCGGCGGGCGGTTCCATCGCTCTCGTTTCTTCCTCGGCGGCGCAGTTCGGCATTGCCAATCACGAAGCGATTGCCGCTGCGAAGGCCGGCGTCATCGGACTCGCGCGCTCCGCCGCCGCGACCTACGCGCGGCAGAAAGTGCGCGTGAACTGCGTTGCTCCCGGACTCACTCGCACGCTGCTCACGACGACGCTGACGGCGAATCCCGCCTCGCTCGCCGCCTCCACCGCGATGCACGCGCTCGGGCGCATTGCCGAACCGGACGACGTCGCCTCCGCCATCGCCTGGCTGCTGGAGCCGGGAAACAATTTTATCACCGGCCAGGTCATCGCCGTGGACGGCGGCCTCAGCTCGCTGCAACCGCGCTTCGTTCAACCAACCCCCTTACGTTCATGAGCAAAGAAGTCATCATCATCGGTGCCGGCCCTGGCGGGCTGGCCAGCGCCATTCTCCTCGCGGCCTCCGGCGTGCGGGTGAAAGTTCTCGAACGCGCGCCCCAACTCGGCGGACGCACCAGCCGCCTCGAACTGGGCGATTACAAATTCGATGTTGGCCCCACGTTCTTCCTCTATCCGCGCGTGCTGGAAGAAATTTTCCAAGTCGCCGGTGCGAATCTGCGCGATGAGGTCGAACTCATCCGCCTCGATCCGCAGTATCGAATCATCTTCGGCGCGGGCGGGCAGATGGATGCGACGCCCGACCTTAAGCGCATGGAGCAGGAAATCAGCCGTCTCGCTCCGGCTGATGCACCCGGCTTCGCGCGTTTCCTCAACGAGAACCGCGCGAAGATGACCGCGATGGAACCGTGTCTCGAACAGGCGTATCACGGCTGGAAGGATTTGCTCTCTGCGCACTTGATGAAAATGCTCCCAATGCTCCGCCCGCATCAGAGCATTGACGCGTATCTCAAACGCTTCTTCCGAGACGAGCGCGTGCGTCTCGCGTTCTGCTTCCAATCGAAATATCTCGGCATGTCGCCGTTCCGCTGCCCCAGCCTGTTCTCGATTCTCTCCTTCCTCGAATACGAGCACGGCGTGTTTCATCCCGTCGGCGGCTGCGCGGAAATATGCCACGCGATGGCGCGCGTCGCGCAGAGATGCGGCGTGGAAATCCTGCTCAACGAGCCGGTGGAAGAAATTCTCTTTGAGGGTAAACGCGCCGTCGGCGTCCGCACCGCCACGGATGTCCACCGTGCTGATGCCGTGGTGATGAACGGCGATTTCGCCCGCGCCATGCAACGGCTCGTGCCCGATCGCCTGCGCTCGCGCTGGAGCGACAAGAAGATTGCGAAGAAGAAATTCTCCTGCTCCACCTTCATGCTCTACCTCGGGCTTGATGGTGAATACGACCTGCCGCACCACAACATTTTCATCGCCAAGGACTACGCGCAGAACCTTGACGACATCGAGAACCGTCACGTCCCCAGCGACGAGCCGTCGTTCTACGTGCAGAACGCCAGCGTCACCGACTCGACGCTGGCGCCGCACGGCAAGAGCGCGCTCTACGTGCTGCTGCCCGTCACGCATCAGCATCCGAACGTGGACTGGCGGCGCGAGACGGCG
>JANOAY010000180.1:0-6600 GCA_031411375.1 Pedosphaera sp.
TCGATGGATGTGCCGGTGGAGATCAACAAGCGCGTCTTCGACTACGACCAGTTGATCATCATCGGCCCGGTGTTCCCGCATGAAGTCGTCGGGTTCAGCGGCGGCAACAAGTATCTCTTCCCCGGCGTGGGCGGGCCGCAGATTTTGAATTTCTTCCACTGGCTCGGCGGCGTCGTGACAAACCCGATGATCATTGGCAGCAAGTGGACGCCTGTGCGTCGCGTCGTGGACCGCGCCGGCTCGATGGTCACGGTGCCGAAGCTCTGCCTCGCGATGGTCGTGCGCCCGGACAAATCGCTCGCCGGACTTTTCACCGGCACGCCCGAGGCCGCGTGGGACGCCGCGAGCGAACTCTCGAAGCAGACGCACATTCTCTACAAGGATCACCCCTACCACACCGTGCTCTCCGTGCTGCCGAAGATGTATGACGAACTCTGGGTCGGCGGCAAAGGCATGTACAAGCTGGAGCCAGTCGTGGCCGACGGCGGTGAACTGATCATCTACGCGCCGCACATCACCGAGGTCTGCGTCGCGCACGGCCAGACGATCAAGGCGGTGGGCTACCATTGCCGCGATTACTTCCTCAAGCAGTGGGACCAGTTCAAACATTACCCGTGGGGCGTGCTCGCCCACTCCACGCATGTGCGCGGCATCGGCACCTACGAGAACGGCGTGGAGAAATGCCGCGTGAAAGTGACGCTCGCGACCGGACTCTCGCGCGAGTTGTGCGAGAGCATCAATCTCGGCTACCGCGATCCAGCGACTATCAATCCCGACGACTTCGCCAACCGCGAGGACGAAGGCGTGCTGCTCGTGCCAAAGGCGGGCGAGATGCTTTACCGGCTGAAGAATCCGCCGTCGTGGTCGGCGGCGAATTAGCGCGGCAGTCAAAAAATCAGGTCAGACTTTCGCGCGCACGATGACGGCGAGGCTGCACGGCTGGCCGTCCTGCGTTTTCATGCGGCTCCGGTTGCGGTCGCGACGCGCTTTGCCGTCCACTTCAAAACGGTAGAACAGCAAACCGGGCGCGAGCGTGAGCCGCGCGATCCATTGGCTGGCCTGCCGCCGCATCGGCACGCGGAAATGATTTCGCTCCGAGAAGCATTCGAGGAAAACTTCGCGCGCCGCGTGCAGCGCGGGAAAGGCAAACTCCGTCACGCCGGTCACTGAATCCGTGCAATACATGCACGGAATGAAACGCATCTGAAGCGCGCGCGCTCCCGGTGGCTTGCGAAAGGTTTCCGGCGGCTTGCGGTCAGAGGGAATTAAGAGACGGCTCACTGCGAGCATTGAGCTGTCGTGACCGTTTTGCTTTTGCGCGACACCGAAACCTTGAGCCGTTGCCCCGCCGACTTTATCCTTCGCCCCATGCCGGATGCGCCGACCCCGACCAAGCTGACGTGGACCTCGCCGATCCTGCGGATGAAGGTGCTGTTCATCGCCTTCCTCGTCGCCTTCGTGTGCTACGGATTTTTCACCTGGGTGCTGTGGCCGGTCCAGGTTTTAGGCGACAGCATGTTGCCGAACTATCGCAGCGGCGAGCGTCATTTCGTGAACAAACTGGCGTATCGCGTCGCGCCGCCGCAGCGCGGGGACGTTATCGCGCTCTACGCGCCGGGCGGCGAAGTCTATCTCAAGCGTGTGGTGGGTCTGCCGGGCGAGACGGTCACGTTCACGAACGGCGGCATCGCCATTGGCGGACGGCGGCTGGAGGAACCATACGTGGACACAACCATCACCCCGCGCGAGGACGACAAGCCGAAGCTCGGGAAACTTGGCCCCGACGATTTTTATGTCATCGGCGACAACCGCGCGACCTCGGTGCGCGGGCAGGTGCCGAAGAAGCAGATCATCGGCAAGGTGGCTTTCTGAACAGGAGTTGAGAGTTGGAGGTGGCGAACCGGCCGCCTTCAACTTTCAACCGGCAACCTGAAATACGCTTTCGTGTTCTCGTGGACATCGCTGCTCACGAGAATTTCCGCTGCCGTCCACCACTTGAATTCGTCGTGCTGATCATCCGCCTGCACGCACGCGCCGGCGGGCCACGCCGCCTCCATGCCGAGCACGACGTAGTGCGTGCTGACGCCGGGAGCGCCGAGGAAGTTGTCCGGGTAAAGATGATCAAACACGCCGAGCAGTTTTGCCTGTGAAATTTCCACGCCGAGTTCGCGCTTGGAGATTCGCAGGAGCGCCTCCGCCACGCGCTCATTCTTGCAAATGCGCCCGCCGGGGACGAACCACAGTCCTTGCGCGGGACGATTGGTGCGGCGACCGAGCAGGATTTGGCCCCGTTCATTCCGCAAGATGAGATCGATGGAGACGAGCGGCGTGCCGTCCACGATGCGGAGGAAGTCGGAGTCGTTCAGCATGTTGGAGTTCAAGCTTCAGCTTGTTCCGCGCGCGCCGCCCGCTCACTGCGCCGCGAACTTGAAGACGGTTGTCGTCCGGTACGTCTGGCCGGGCCGCAACACAACGGACGGAAAGCTCGGCTGGTTGATCGCGTCGGGGAAATGTTGCGTCTCCAAACAGAAGCCGCCGAATTTCACGACCGGCTTTCCGTCGTGGGTCGTTTCGGTGCCAAGGCCGATGCCGTTGTAGAGCTGGATGCCCGGTTCGGTGGTCAGCACTTCCAGCACGCGACCGCTGGTCGGCTCGTAGGCGCGCGCGGCGAGGGCGAGTTTTCCGCCGCCGCTGTTCAGCACGAAGTTGTGATCGTAGCCGCCGGGAAATTTTTTCAACTGCTCCAGGTCGCGGCCCATCGTCTTCGCGGTCGTGAAGTCGAGCGCGGTGCCTTGCACGGGCGCAAGCTCGCCGGTGGGGATGAGCGTGTCATCCGTCTTCGTGTAGCGCGCGGCGTGAATCGTGATTTCGGTGCCGAGCGTGTCGCCGTGGCCCGCGAGATTGAAGTAGCTATGATTGGTCAGATTCACCGGCGTGGCCTTGTCCGTGGTGGCGCGATACTCGGTGTGCAGTTCGTTGTCGTCGTTGAGCGTGTAGATGACGGTCACGTCGAGGTTGCCGGGATAACCTTCCTCGCCGTCCTGGCTGACGTAGTGAAACTCGATGGCCTGCGCGTGCTCCGTGGCGGGCAGCGGTTTGGCGGCCCACACGACTTTGTCGAAGCCCTTCGTGCCGCCGTGCAGATGATTCGGCCCGTTGTTGATGGCGAGGGAATACTCCTTCCCGTCGAGCGTGAATTTTCCTTTGGCAATGCGGTTGGCCACACGTCCGGCAATCGCGCCGAAGAACGGGTGGCCTTTCTGATACTGCGCGAGCGAATCAAACCCGAGCGCGACGTGGCCGAGCTTCCCGTTCCGATCCGCCGTCTGGATGTCGGTGATGATGAGGCCGAAGTTCGTGACCTTGACCACGGTGCCTTTGCGGTTGGTGAGAGTGAAGAGTTTCACGGCCTGGCCGTCGGCCTGGCCCCAGTTTTGTTCCTGCAATCGTGTCATGGGTGCGTGGGTGGTGTGGTCGGTGACGCAGCCGGCGCTGAACATCAGCGCGGCGGCCGCGAGAAAAATTGTCGTGAAAAAGGAAAGGCGTCGCCAGCGGATTGGTTTCATCGGTGCCGCAGTCTTAGCGGGGCAGGGGACGAAGGTGCAACGGGGAAATTCAGACGACAATGCACTGACACGGAGCCTGTTTCGAGATTTGCATGGCAAAGAAGATTGAAGAAAATGGAGCGAGCGAAGGGATTCGAACCCTCGACACTCACGTTGGCAACGTGATGCTCTACCAGGCTGAGCTACGCTCGCTTCCAAATGTGGGCGCGAAATTAAGAGAACCTTCCGGGTTTGCAAGCCCTGTTTTTTATCCGGTATTTTCACCTCGCTGACCCGGTTCAACGGGGCGTGGGAATTTTCCGCGTGGGCGGTGACGAAGTCTTCGGGCCGGCCGCGCAAAACGGCGCGGGAAATTTTCAGATTTTCTCAGGAATCATTTTTCCCAGTTGCCAAAGCCTGACGGACATGATTCCTTGTTGCACTTCTGAAACAACCCATGACGGACAAACTGTATTTTGGCGCGACGACGGCGGCGCGTTTGAACACCCAACCCAACATTTTTATGCGAACCTCACCCCTCAAGTTGTTAGCCTCGATTTCTTTGGGCCTGGCCCTGCTCGCAACGGGCGAACGGGCCGCCGCGCAACTCAGCATCGGCCCGGGCGGACTGAGTGAACAGAGCTTCGACAGTCTGCCGCCGGTCACTTCATGGTCTTACCGCAGCATCGCCGGCGGCTCCGGCGACATCACCACCAAGCCCGTCATGGACGCGCAGGTGCAGACGAACGAAGCGGCTTTGATCAACACCGCGCTTCTGAGCGCGACCGGCAATCCGCCTGCGGCCAATGCCGCCGCCATGTATGCCTCCGATGTGCGCTTTCTTGTCACTCGTCCCACGGGCAATCGTTTCAACCTGATGATGGCGACACTGCGCAACGACACCGGGTCAAACATCTCGGCCATCCAAGTGCAATACAATCTAACCTTCGGGGTGGCGGCTGCCGAGCAGTTGACCGGTCACAGCGTCTATTACAGCGTGACCGGTGCTACCGGCACCTGGCAGATTGCGACTGCGCTCAATGGCCCGCCCACGAGCGGCACTTTGAAGCAGGCGACCTTGAACTTGAGCAATGTGGCTCCGAGCGGACTCATCTATCTGTTGTTCAGTGACGACAATGGCAGCCCTGGTCCTGATGAAGCCGTGCAACTGGATGATTTTGCCGTGTTGGCCATTCCATCCGCGCCGAGCATCACCACCCATCCGCAAAGCACTTCGGTTTCACCAGGAGGCAATGTCACGTTTACGGTGGGAGCCAGCGGAGCGACCCCGTTCTTCTACTTCTGGCGCAAAGGCGGCGTGCCGATTGCCGGGGCCACCAATCAGTCCTACTCTATCAACGGAGCGGTGGTCGGTGACGCGGGCAGCTATTCTGTGATTGTGAGCAATTCCTTCGGTACGGCGACCAGCAGCAATGCCGTGCTTTCCGTGGTCTGCGACACGCCGGCCAGCATCGCAACCCAGCCCGTCGGGCAGTCGCTGAACAGCGGCGCGACTTTGAGTTTGACCGTGGGTGCCGTGGGCACATCACCTTTCACCTACCAGTGGTTTCGCAATGGTGCGCCAATCGCGAATGCCACCAATGCCGCCTACAACAAGATCAGCGTCCAACCGTCTGACTCCGGTCTGTACCACGTCGTGGTCAACAACTGCATCGGCACGCCGGCGACCAGCGTCAGCGTCGTGGTCTCCGTGGCGGACGCCCCATTCGCCATCGTGGGATTGACGAATCACTTTTGGAAATACGAGGCCACCGGCACCGATCTTGGCGCGGCGTGGCGTGAGGTCGGCTACAACGATTCCGCTTGGGCCACGGGCCGCGGTTTGCTGGCCTTCGAAAACTTGGCGGCGATTAATGCGTTGACCAACACGGTGCTCTCCTTGAGCAACAACATCACTGCGGCGCAGCTTCCGACCTATTACTTCCGCACCACCTTTGTCTTCACGAATGACGCGGCGTTGATCACGCTTTCGAGCAGCAACTATTTCGATGATGGCGCGGTGGTGTATCTGAACGGCACAGAAGTTTTCCGTTTTAACATGCCGGCCGGGGTGGTCGGTTACAACACGCTGGCCCCGGCGGCCAATCCGCTGGGCGAAGGGGTCTTCATCATTTCCAACGTGCCGACCGCCTTGCTGGTGCTGGGAACCAATGTGCTCGCGGTCGAGGTTCACCAAAACAGCCTCGCGAGCAGCGACATCGTTTTTGGCATGGAGTTGCGTGTGGCTTTCCCGGCCCCGACGCTGCTCGCCATCACCAACCAGCCGCAGAGTCTTACAGTGGTGGAAACCAAGCCGGCCACATTCTCGGTCGGCATACAGGGGCAGCCGGCCTACTTCCAGTGGTACAAAGACGGTGTGGCGGTGCCTGGCGGCACGTTCAATCCGCTCACCATCGCCGTCGCCACGACGAACGACGCGGGCTTCTACTACGTCGTTGCGACCAATTTCGTGAACAGCGTCACCAGTGCCGTGGTCGCGCTCGCGGTGCTGCCGGACACCAACGGCCCGACGTTGGTGGATGCGGACGGAACGCTCTCCACGACCAATGTGGTGGTTGCTTTTTCAGAACTAATCAGTCTCACCACGGCCACCAACTTAAACCACTACCGCATCACCAACACTCTCGGTGGCCCGCTGCTGGGAATTCTTCGCGCGACTTTGCAGAACGGAACCAATGTGATCCTGCACACGGCGGCGCGGACGCCCAGCCAGAACTATATCCTGATTGTCGGTGGTGTCCGGGACGTGTCGCCCCGCCAAAATTTGATCCAGACCAACAGCATGATTCCGATCAGCCAGTTGGTGACGAGTGTCCCGCTCGTCGGAGGGGATTGGCGTTATTACTTTGACCTCTTCAACCCGGCCGCGCCGGCGGGCAACTGGCAAGGGGTGATTTACGATGACTCGCTTAACGCGGGATGGGGTAATGGCGGTGCCGGCCTGGCTTACTTTGGCGCGGACGAGTCCGAGTTCATTCCGTTCCCCATTCAGACGGCGCTGTCTTGGGGAGTGAGGACATACTATTTCCGCCAG
>JANOAY010000181.1:0-1588 GCA_031411375.1 Pedosphaera sp.
CCATTCTCTCCGAGAACTGTTTCTACTGCCACGGTCAGGACGCGAACAAACGCAAGGCCAAGCTCCAGCTCAACACCCTCGCCGGCCAGCGCGCCAACGACATCGTGGTCCCCGGCCAGCCGGCGAAGAGTGAACTCATCAAACGCATCCTCTCCACGGTCGAGGACGAGCAGATGCCGCCACCCGACTCAAACCGCTCGCTCACGGCGGCGCAGAAAGAGTTGCTCCAGCGCTGGGTCGCCGAGGGTGCGAAGTTTGAAGGGCATTGGGCCTTCGAGCCACTGGCGCGTCCGCCCGTGCCGGAGGTTTCAAAGTTCAAGGTTCAAAGTTCAAAGTTCAAAGTTCAAAACCCCATCGACGCCTTCGTCCTCGCAAAGTTGCAGCAGGAAAAACTCTCGCCCTCGCCCGAGGCCCCGCGCGAGACGCTCATCCGCCGCGTGACGCTCGACCTCACCGGCCTGCCGCCCACGCCCGCCGAAGTGGACGCCTTTCTCGCGGACAAAAAATCCGGCGCCTACGAGCGCGTCGTGGACCGCCTGCTTGCCTCGCCGCATTACGGCGAACGCATGGCCTTGCCGTGGCTCGACGCCGCGCGCTACGCCGACTCGAACGGCTTCCAGCAGGACGGCGACACCTTCCAATGGATCTGGCGCGACTGGGTGGTGAAGGCGCTGAACGACAACATGCCGTTCGATCAATTTACCGTCTGGCAACTCGCGGGTGACCTGCTGACCAGCGCCACGGTGGAACAGAAAATTGCCACCGCCTTCAACCGCAACCACATGCTCAACGGCGAGGGCGGCGCGATCCCCGAGGAGCAGCGGCACGTCGCGCTCTTCGACCGCGTGGACACCACGGCCACAACGTGGCTTGGTCTGACTGTGGCCTGCGCGCAGTGCCACGATCACAAATACGATCCCATCACGCAGCGCGATTACTACGCGCTGATGGCGGCGTTCAACAACCTGCCCGAGAGCGGCGTCGTGCCGGGCGTACCCTACAAAGTGCGCGTGGCCGAGCCGGTGCTCGATGTCGCGTCGCCGGAGCAGAAGGCGAAGCTCGCGGACTTGAAGGTGCGCGTGGCCGCGATGAAGGAGCAGGAAAAGGATTACACCAACCAACTGGCCGCGTTGCAGCAGGAGTGGGAAGAACAGGTGGTGACGGACGAAAATTTCCCCGACGCGGCCATCCGTGATTTCGCCAAACTGCCGCGCAACGAAAAGCCCGCGCGCCGTGAATCGAAACTGAAAGCCTACTTCAACGAGCACGTTCTGCCGAAGCTGGAGAAGAGTCCCGCCGCCGATCTCGCGAAACTGGAGAAGGAGCTGAACACCTTCCGCAACGACGAATACCCGCGCGTGATGATCATGGCCGAGACCAAGCCGCGCGACACGTTCCTGCTCGACCGCGGCAATTACGAGGCGCGCAAAGAGAAGGTGAAATTCGCCACGCCCGGCTTCCTCCCCCCCATGCCGGCCAATGCGCCCAGCAACCGTCTCGGTCTCGCACGCTGGCTCGTGAGCACCGAGCAGCCGCTGACCGCGCGCGTGATCGTGAACCGCCAGTGGCAGACCTTCTTCGGCCTGGG
>JANOAY010000182.1:0-2929 GCA_031411375.1 Pedosphaera sp.
TCCACGAAGCGGTAGCCGACGCCGCGCACGGTGTCGAGATAGCGCGCCGCACCGCCCAGCTTGTCGCGCAGCCGGCGCATGTGCGTGTCCACGGTGCGGGTGTCAATGAAGTTGTCGTACTCCCACACGTCGCGGAGCAGCGCCTCGCGCGATTGCACGCGGCCTTTGCGCTCGGCGAGCACGGTGAGGAGTTTGAATTCCGTGGCGGTGAGATCCACACGCTTGCCGCTGACCAGCACTTCGTGGCGCGGGATGTCGATCTTCAAATCCGCGAAGTCCATGTTGTCCACCTCCGGCTCGGAGGGCGAACGGCGGCGGAGCAAAGCCTTCACGCGCAAGATGAGTTCACGCGGGCTGAAGGGTTTCGTGACGTAATCATCCGCGCCGAGTTCCAGGCCAAGCACGCGATCAATTTCCGCCGCCTTCGCGGTCAGCATGATGATGGGAACGCTGACGGTGGCCGGCTCACGGCGCAGGGTCTTGCAGACTTCGAGGCCGTCCACTTCGGGCAGCATCACGTCGAGAATGATCAGCGCGGTCTGCGCGTTGCGCGCCTTCTTCAAAGCCTCTTCGCCATCGGCAGCGGTGGCCACGTCGAAGCCGGCGGCCTTCAAGTTGTAGGAAATCAACTCCAGCGCATCCGGCTCGTCATCGACGACCAAAATTTTGGGTTTCATGTTTTGTCTTCGTTGGGACGGTCGAGAGCGTAGCAGAAGCGCCCGCGCTCAACCATAACGGCCTTCAATGTATTCGGCGGTCTTCGGATTCTTCGGATTCAGAAACAGCTCGGACGTGGGCAGGTGCTCCATCAGCTCGCCCATCAGCATGAAGATGCACTCGTCACTCGCGCGCCGGGCCTGGGCCATGTTGTGCGTGACGATGACGATGGTGTATCGGCCCTTCAGCTCGAACATCAGCTCCTCGATGGCGCGCGTGCCGTTCACGTCGAGCGCGCTGCACGGCTCGTCCATCAGAATGATTTCCGGCTTCAGCGGCAGCAGCCGCGCGATGCAGAGCTTCTGCTGCTGCTCGAGTTGCAGGCCGATGGCCTTGGTCTGGAGGCGGTCCTTGAGATCTTTCCACAGGCCGACCTCGGTGAGCGCCTTTTCCACCGCGTCATCGTAGTCGGATTTCTTCAAACCCTTCTCGTCGTGAATCCGCAATCCGAAAACGACATTTTCATAAACGGAAATCGGCAGCGGATTCGGACGCTGGAAAACCATGCCCACGCTCTTGCGAAGTTCGATGAGCGAGACGTCCGAGTCGTAGATGTTCTTGCCGTGCAGTTTGATCTCGCCGGTCGTCGTGACGTAGCCGTAGCGCTCGTTCACGCGGTTGAAGCAGCGGAGCAGGGTGGTCTTGCCGCAGCCGCTCGGCCCGATGAGCGAGGTGATCTGGCCCTTCTTGATGTTCGTGGTGATGCCGAGCAACGCCTGGAACTTGGCATACCACAGCTTCAGGTCGCGCGTGGTGATGGCGTATTCCAAGGCGGCAGGCGGATTGGGAGTTGCGGTTGTCATCCGAAAATTCCGTTCACGTAATCATACGTGCGCTTGTCCTTCGTGTGGTCGGAAAACATGACCTCGTTCGTGTCGAGTTCGATGATGTCGCCGTTCCAGAGAAACATGGTGCGCGCGGCGAGGCGTCGCGCTTGTTGCACGAGATTGGTCACGAGAATGATGGTCATCTCCTTCTTCAATTCCTTCAGCACGTCTTCGATGCGCATTGTGGTGACGGGATCGATGGCGATGGAAAATTCATCGAGGCAGAGAATCTCCGGCTGATGCGACAGCGCGCGCGCAATGGTCAGGCGCTGCTGCTGGCCGCCGCTCAATTTCGTGCCGAGCGAGTCGAGGCGATCCTTCACCTCGTCCCAGAGCGCGGACTGGCGCAGACATTTTTCGACATGGGCATCCAGGAACTTCTTGTCGTTCACGCCAGAGGAACGCGGAGCGAAGGCCACGTTGTCGTAAATGGTCAGTGGCAAACCCACGGGCAGCGGCGCGACCATGCCGATCTTACGGCGCAGGCCATACACGTCGCGGGTCTTCTTCACGTCCTCGCCGTCCACTTTGATCGTGCCGGTCATCTTGCTGCCGGGCGTGAACTCCAAGGTGCGATTGATGGCGCGGAGCAGCGTGGTCTTGCCGGATTGCGCCGGGCCGATGATGGCGAAAATTTCGTTCGGCTCGATGTGGAACGAGATGCCGTGGTGAACCTCCTTGCCGCCGTAAAACGTGCGGAGGTTTTCGACTTCGATCTTTTTTTGGCCGTGGTTGCTGCTCATGTCGTTACCACTTTTTGCGGGAGCGCAGATAGACGCGGAAGGCGATGGCCGCCGCATTGACGATCAGCACCACGCCGATGAGCACGGTGGCGATGGCGAAGGGCGTGGCCTTCGGGACGTTGTTCGCCTGCGTCGCGATGTAGTAGAGGTGCATCGAGAGCGCCATGCACTGGTCCTTGATCGGGTGATAGAGGAACAGCCCGGTGCTATCGAGCAGTTTGTAAGTCGCGACTCCGGTGAGCATCACCGGCGCGGTTTCGCCGGCGGTGCGGCTGACTTGCAGGATCACGCCGGTGAGGATGCCGCTGATCGAGTTTGGCAGCACAATCTTCCAGATGGTCTGCCAGCGCGTGGCCCCGACGTTCCAGCAGGCCTCGCGGAATTGTCGCGGCACGGCGGAGAGCGCCTCTTTGGTCGAAGCGATGATCACGGGGAGCGTCATCACCGCCAGCGTGAGCGCAGCGGCGATGATGGATTTTTTCCCGTTGTTGAAGTTGGCGAAATAGACGAAGGCGCCCACGCCGAACAAGCCATGCACGATGGAAGGAACACCCGCGAGGTTGACCACGGCAAGGTTCACGACGCGGGTGAACCAGTTTTCCCTGGCGTACTCGTTCAGATAAACCGCGGCCAGCACCCCGA
>JANOAY010000183.1:0-2933 GCA_031411375.1 Pedosphaera sp.
GCCGATCAAGGGCACGATCCCGGCGGCGTTCTCGACGGCAAGCAGCGCGCGACCGGGGGCGGACCACGCGCTGTCGTTGTAATTCGACGCGGTCCAGGCGTTGTCGAAGAAGGTCGCGGTCTGGTTGTAACGCCAGAACGAGTTGGTCAGGCCGACGAGCAC
Source organism: Pedosphaera sp. (assembly GCA_031411375.1). GTDB lineage: Bacteria > Verrucomicrobiota > Verrucomicrobiia > Limisphaerales > SIBH01 > JANNGC01. The sequence continues at coordinate 163 of JANOAY010000183.1, forward strand.
CACGGCGTTGCTGGTGGATGCGCCGTAATCAATCGTGAGCAGCGCGGGCGCGCTGGTGATGGATCCGTGCGCGTTGGTCACGACCACGGAATAATTTCCCGCCACGAGCGCGCGCACGTTGGTCACGACCAGCGTGTCGTTTGTTTCGTTCGCGAGCGGCGCGCCTTGGAAGCTCCATTGGTAGCGCAACGCAGGCGAGCCTTCCACGACCGCGCTGAACGTGGCGTTGGATTTCACCGGGACGAACTGGGCGGACGGCGGTTCGAGGAATGTGGGCGGCACGTTGGGCGGCACGAGATAGACGAACGACGCGCTCGCGCTCGCGAGGTTGTTCTGCGAGCCGCCGCCAAACTGGCTGCCCCCGCTCCAACTGATGTACCAGCGGTTGCGCGGCACGCAGACGGTGAAGTTGCCGGAATACGCCCCGAGGGCGCTGAAGGTGGCGATGGTTTCCGCCGTGCCGTCTGGCACGCGCACGCGCTCGATGGTCTGCTCGTCGCGCGCATGGGCCAGCCAGAGGTTGGTGCCGATCTGCTCGGCGATGCCCCAGCCGCGATAGGCGAAGCCATAGGCGTAGTTGTAATTGAACGACGCCTGGAATCCGCGATAGCGCACCTGGCCGGACGGCAGCGCGACATCCCACACGCGCGAACTGCTGTCCATCAGCACCACGCGGCCCCAGCCGGAGAAGACCGCCGAGAACGACGTGAGGCTGATGACGTTGGTCGTGAGCGTGATGACGTTCGTGGTCGTCGCGCCGGTGTTCGGGTCGAGTTCAACCAGCGTCGTGACGCTGCCGCCGCCGGTACCGAGGAGGTTGGTGCCGTTGGCGAGCGAATAGATTTTCCGTGCGCGCAAATCGCTGACGAGTCCGTTGCGGTTGGTGTCGAGCGGCGCCGCGCCGGAAAGATTCGCGGCGGAGAAGGATCCGGCCGGGCCGGTCCCGTTCTGGCCGTAGCCGTTCATGAACACGCGTGAGAGCGAGGCGGCCAGACCGTTCTGGTAGAAAAAGCCCACGGTCGGAAACACGTCCACGACCACGGCGTTGTTCGTGCCGAGACTGCCGATGGCGAAGCTGTTCGTGTCCGCCTCCACCACCTCGACCGCGACGGTCACGACGAGCGCGCCGTAAATGTTGGTGCAGGTGAAGACATAGCTGCCCGCGTCCGCGGGTTGCACGTTCGGGAGAACGAACGAGGTGTTCGTCGCGCCGGAAACCGGCAGGCCGTCCCGGCTCCACTGCGAGAAGAACGGCGTGTTGCCGTCCACACTGGGCGCGAAGGTCACGTTCATTCCGCGCAACGCCTGGCGCGACGCGCTGAACGTCGTCGTGAGGAACGGCGGCGAGAGGACGACGAGCGCGGCGTTCGAGCTGGTCGCGCTGCCGACCGCGTTCCGCACCTCCACGCTGATCAGGCCGTTGTAGTAAAAATTCACCCCGAACAGCGTGAGCGTGCTGTTGGTCGTGAGCACGAAGTCCTGCCCGCTGAACCGCCATTGGTATGTGAACGGCCCGGTGCCGGTGTGGCCCACGGTGAAGCTCACGTTCGTCCCGCTCAGCACCGTCACGCCCTGCGGCTGGCTGGTGATGACCGGCGGCTGCCCGATGATCAGCGCCACGGGCGCGCTGGTGATCGCGCCGAAGTCGTTCGTGATGACCACGGTGTAAAGCCCGAGGTCTTCCGGCTGCACGTCGAGCACGGTCAGCGTCGGAGCAATGGAGCCAAACAAATCCACCTCGTTGAGCCGCCATTGATACGCCAGCGCCGGGCTGCCCACGGCGGTGACGGCGAAGCCTGCGTTCGCGCCCTGCAACACGGCGGCGGGCTGCGGCGCGAGGATGATCTGCGGAGCCACGCCGCTGCCCGGCGACAGCTCGAACTGCGCGTCCGCGTAACCCACCGACTCATCGCTGCCGCCGAACTGGCTGCCGCCCTCATGGTGGAAATACCAGCGTCCGCGCGGCACGGACACCGTGAGCGACGCCGTCTCGCCGATGCTGGCGAAGGTCGCGAAATTCGTCGTCACGCCGGACGGCACGCGCGTGCGGGCGATGTTTTGCGAGTTGCGCGCATAGACCAGCGCCACGCCGTTCGTGTCGAGTTCCGCCACGCCCCAGTAGCCCCAGCTCTCGGAGAAATTATGCGCCGGCACCGCCATCGCCCCGAGGTCCGTGACCACGCCGCTCGGGAGCGAAATGTGTTTCACGCGCGCGCCGTCGTGAATGACCACGCGCCCGTAGCCGGAGAAGAAGCCGTAGTTGCCCGACGCGCCGTTGAGCACGATCGGCGGCGTGAGCGGAATCGCGCCACCGGTCAGCGCGCCGGTGTTTTGATTCAACTCCAGCAGGTGGGTGAGCGTCACCTCGCCGCTGGTGTTGACCGCCGGGGTCGTCGCGCTCACGCCGAGCGCGTAGGCCGTCTGCGCGCGCAAGTCGCCCACGAGCGCGTCGTAGCGCGCCCCCACGCCCGCGCCGCCGGAAAGATCACCGATGGCGAAGCGCCCCGTCGCGTTGTCGCCGGTGACGAAGACCTGGTTGCCCGAAGTCGCGATGCCGCCGCGATCATCGCCCGTCGGCGTGCCGTGCTCGACGAGCGCGGGGTTGTTCGCCGTCAGCGCCGTGATGCGGAAATACTCTCCGCCCGCTTCCAGCACGGCGAGCGAGGCGTTCGAGCTGATGGCGAAACCGTAGGCGTTCGTGACCGCCACCGAGTAGAGGCCGGCCTGGTTGGTCGAGACGTTGGCGAGAACGAGCGAAGCGTTCGTCGCGC
>JANOAY010000184.1:0-2908 GCA_031411375.1 Pedosphaera sp.
CGAAGTCGAACGCCTCCTCGAACCGCTGCTCGAAGACATCAAGGACACCCGCGCCGCCCTGAGCAATGACATCTACATGGCCGACCTGAAGATTTACCACGCCTTCGAGGGCGCTGCCGCCGCTGGTGCGCCCGGCATGGACACCGTGTTCAATGACCTCCAAGAGCGTTTCCCCAAGGCCTATTCCCGCAATCCGCGCCCGCCGCAGACGCCTTAGTGGTCAAAAATAGCCAAACCATTGTAAAATAATGGGTTAAGGTCGATTTTCATCGGGGTGAGGCCGATGAAAATGCACCTCGGGCCGACGAAAATCGGCCTCGGCTGCATGAAAATGCAGACCCTCCCGATGAAAGTCGGCCTTGGGCCGATGCGGAGGCAGACCGGGGCCATTTTCCTCCGCCCGCCGTCCATTTTCCGAAACCCGTGGGCGAGGAAAATGCGCCGCCCGACTATAAACCGGCAGAACACGATGAAGGAAGGGCGTCTTTGTCCTCAGCGCGCCGGAGTGAGGTGTGGGCGAGTTCGGGAACGCCCCTCCGCTTCCGGCGCGGCGCGGTGAGGACCCCGACGCCCGACCCGACACCACACGCGAATCCCCTCTCCTCACGAGGCACGAGTGAGGAGAGGGCTAGGGAGAGGAGCCAGCCGAGAAAACGTCGTCGTGTTCTCCGCGCCCCTCCTCTCCCCGGCCCTCTCCTCCACTCCGTGGAAGAGAGGGAGACGGAAGCGCCCGATTGGAGGACGGTGTTGGGAGAGGCACACGCCACGTTTTGCGGCGGGATAAGGCTTTTCAGAAAAGCGCGACTCGGCTTTCATCCGGGCGTTGATGGCGGAGGCGGTTGAAATTTCAAACGTCCATGCCTCTCCACCAGACAGCGCACGCACCATGCAAATCAACGAACTCATCTCCATCCTGCAGGCGGCGGTCGGCCCGGTCATTTTGATTTCCGGGGCGGGCCTGCTGCTCCTGTCCATGACGAATCGTTTCGCGCGCGTGCTGGACCGGTCGCGGCAGGCGGCGGACGCCTTGCGCGGTGCGACGCCCGAGGAGCAAAAGCGTTGGACGGCGCAACTGGCCATCCTCGTGCGGCGGGCGCGGTTGCTGCGGGCCACCATCAGCTTCGCGGTGCTGAGCGTGCTCCTCGCGGCGATTCTCGTCATCGCCCTGTTCCTGACCGCGTTCCTGCATGTGAAAGTGGTGCTGCTCTGCGCGATCCTGTTTGTCACGTGCCTGCTCTCGCTGATCATTTCCCTGCTGCTGTTCCTGCAAGACATCAACCTGTCCCTCGCCGCCTTGAAGCTGGAACTGGAGCAGGACTGGCGTGCGAACGACTGACGGGGCGCGCGTGGCGGCGGGTTAAGGCTTCCCAGAAAAGAGCCGGTCGGCTTTCATGCGGGCGTTGAACACCAAGCGTGCATGAGAGCTTTCCAAACCCCTCACAAGAAACTCACGGTATGGATTCTTGCGTTGACTTGGTTGCTCCTTCAGCCCGTTGCCTCTTGGGCTTACTACGAGACGAACTTTCGGCGGGGAGCGTATTCGCCCGAGGCTGACACAATCGTCATCGGCCAGATGCAAGCTGTCGTGGGGTGGGTTATGACGAGTCCGATATTTCTCGGCTTCTTTTGGTTCTGCTTTCGCCAGTATCCCGGACGCGTTTCGCTATTTGCGTTCCAGCGTGTGCGACCGGTTTGGTCAATCATCTGGAGCATTATCATACTTACGCTTGCTGCTTTTGAAGCTCGGTCCCTAGTTACAAGCGTTGTGGGCTGGTTTCCGTTCGACGTTTTAGCCGAGTTGCTGGCTATCTACGTGTTGCTTTGCTGCCGCAGCTCCTTGATGCATTCGAGAATTCGGGTTGTTCGGCACAAAGCCGCGCAACCGCTTGAACGACCCTAGGGTCAGCGCATAACCCGTTGAAATAATTTTCATGGCCGACGCGCGGCGCGCGCTTGCTTCGGTTTTTGCCGCCCCGTTACTTTCGCGCCCCGTGACGAACACTGCGACCCGTGCGATTCCCGATTCAGAGAAGAAACTCTGGTCTTACATCAACTTGAAACTGGCCACCCTCGGCCTGCCCACGGCGCTCGCCGCGGCGGACGCCGAGTTCCAGGAGATGGTGTCCTCGCTGCTCCAGCATCAGCGCGAGACGGAGCGGCTGCTCGCGAACTATCTCTGCCCCGCCGACTGGCGCATCCAGTCTTTCCTCGACGATTACCTCTACGAAACCGGCCTCGCCCCGAAGCTGCCGTGGCGCACCTTCGTGCTGGACCGCGCGGGCCTCGCGCGCGCGCTGTCGCTGCCGCCGGACAAGGACTTGTTCGCGTCGGACATTCTCACCTCGTATCGCGTGAAGCAGGGCGTGCTGCACAATCCCAAAAGCGACCGTCGCACGACCGAGGGCGTGTTCCATGTGACGGAGGGCGGCCTGCCCATCCCCGATGACAAGAAGGCGGTGCCGAAGCGGACGTTCGCGGAGCTGCTCGCGAAGGCGCTGGTGCTGCCGCCAGATTTGTCGCGGCTGCCCTTCACGTCGTCGCAGGCGGTCGAGGCGCGGTGTCATGTGTCGTTGCTGTTGCGGCCCATCGTGGTGCCGGAGGTGCCGGGCTTCATCCCGGAGAAGCGCATGGAGACGCGGTTCTTTGCGCCGGGGAATTTGGTGAGCAATCTGGATTTCGTGGACACCATCTTTGGCAATGGCGGCGATCCGTTCCTGCCGGAGAACGACGCGGGCCTGGACACGGAACATTGGAGCGGTCACACGGGCTGCGTGATTCTTGCGCCGCATCTCATTCGCGTGAAGAAGCGCGACGTGGGCCTGCCCAAGTGGGACGACGCCACGGAACGCCAGCGCCGCGACGGCATGTGCTGGAAGACCGAGGACGAACTCTACAACGGCGGCAACGC
>JANOAY010000185.1:0-3615 GCA_031411375.1 Pedosphaera sp.
CCGCAACGCCATCAACGACACGGAAATTAAAACCGCCGACATCAAGACGCGCCGCAACACCGGTCGCTCGCTAATGCCCGAAGGCTACGAGGCGCAGGGCGCGGAGACCATGCGCGACCTGATGACGTATCTCGTCGGCGGCGACAGCAAGTATCGCGTCATTTACATGAAGAACGCGTTCACGGCCGACACGCGCAAGGGAATGTTCAGCAGCCAGGAGCGAGCGGAGGAATCCTTGCGCTTCCGCTAATTCGGACTGGTGAATGTGGGCGACGTGCCGTTCGCGGTGGAGAATCCGACGAAAGTTTCGTCGGGCAACAACGTCGTGGTGCTCAAGGGTGGCGGCGGTTTCGCGAAGACGCTGCCGCAGAAAGTCGAACTGACCGACCTCAACGTGAAGGCCAGCCGCCTGCACTTCCTCGGCGGCGTGGGCGGCTGGGCGTGGCCTTACAACGGCGACAGCTCGAAGGGTCTGGTCGCGGCGAAGGTCACGGTGAGCTACGTCGGCGGCGGCAGCGAAGAGTTCGAGATCAAGAACGGCGTCGAGGTCGTGGACTACATCAGCAGCATCAACGAAGTGCCCGGCTCCACGAAAGTGCCGGACCTCGTGAGCAACGGCCAGGTGCGCTCCTTCACGCGCGAACTGAAGGGCGGCACGATTTCCAAAATCACGCTCGAAAGTCCGAACAACCAGGTCGCCACCGTCTTCGTCGCCATCACCGCCGACAGCGGCCCCGCGCCGAAGAAAGTCGCCGCCATTCCGGCCCCGACCGCGACCGACGCCCTGCCCTCCGCGCCGTTCACTTGGGGCGCAGGCACCAAGGCGCTGCTCGTGGGCGGCGGCAGTTCGCATGACTACCAAAAGTTCTTCAACCGCGCCGACACCGAGACGCTCAAGGCGGCGGGCTTCTCCGTGAATTACACCGAGGACGGCGCGACCACCGCGCGCGAACTGAAGAATGTGGACGTCGCCATCCTGAGCGTGAACGCCGCGAAGTGGGCCACGCCGGACTGCCGCGCGGCGCTCAATGACTTCATCAAGGCCGGCAAGGGCGTCATCCTGCTGCACCCCGGCATGTGGTATAACTTCGGCGACTGGCCCGAGTTCAACCGCGACCTCGTGGGCGGCGGCTCGCGCGGGCATGACAACTTGGGCGAGTTCAGCGTGAACGTCCTGAACAAAGAACACCCCATCACCAAAGGCGTGACGGCGAGCTTCAAAGTCACCGACGAGCTTTACTACGTGAAGCCCGACGCCAAAGGCCCGGCGATGGAAGTGCTCGCCGAGACCTCGCCGAGCAAGCGCGACCAGAAGCCCTACCCCAGCGTCTTCGTGGTCAAGCATCCGCAGACCCGCGTCGTCGGTCTGGCCCTGGGCCATGACGCCCGCGCGCACGACCTGCCGGAATACAAACAGTTGCTCGTGAACGCCGCGAAGTGGGCGGCGGGCAAATAACGGAACAAGAATTCAGACCACCCAGCCGCAGCCGACTGGCTGCGGCTTTTTTCATTTCCGAGGGAGATTGAGATGGGCCTGCACCGTGAGGTCGATGAATTCTCGGTCCTCCGTGGCTTTCCCTGTGATGTCCATGCTCCACCCGGATTCAACTTCCTGGCCGTCTGCTGTCTTGATGGGATCCACCGCTTTTATCTGCGCCTGCCGTCCGTCCATGATGGTGACGCTGGGAGCCGACAGCAAATCCACGCCCGGCTGATCCTTCAACGACTCGAACAACGCGCGCATCTGCTCCCGCGTGATGGCTGAGTGCGCCGTGCCGTCGTTCTTGTCGGAGACCAGACCGGCGAGTCCGTGTTTGGCCAGCAATTCATCCGGCAGCTCCAGATACTTGGTGCGGTAGTCGAGTTGCAGCGGTTCCTCATTTCGAACCTTGCTGGCGTCAATGAAAACAAACGTGTGCTTCCCCTCCTTCGTCTTCCAGCCGCCCGTGACCAGGGTCTGATTCCACCCCAGCCGCGCCTGCACCACGGAGCGAAAACTCTCGATCATGGGTTTGTCCGCCGCGTTCTCCGTGGGCGCAGAGTTGGTTCTCTGGCGCGCGGCCCGGTTCGCCAGTTCCGCCTCCTGCTCCTTCGACTGCTGCCGCAGCCGCGCGATATCACCACGCAGCCGAATGGCCTCGACTTTCTCGCGTTCCAATTTCCGGAGCCGGTCCGCTTGCTCCCGTGCCTTTTCCCGCGCGTTCTCCTGCGCGCTTTTTGCTTCCATCAACTGCTGGTGCAGTTCCGCTTTCTGCCGCTCCCAATCCAACCGCCTCGTGCGTTGGCTCACCGTCAGCCAGACCATGCCCCCGAGCGCCAGCAGCAGCAGGGTGAAAAGGATTTTGCGCATGACGCGACTATGCGGGCCATCCGCCTGTGAATTGAAGAAGAAATCTCCTGTCTCGCCCGCGCCCGCGCCCAAGCAAAGAGCAGAAAGCAAAAAGCAGAAATGGGACGCACGCCGTCTTCCATTTCTGCTTTCTGCTTTCTGCTTTCTGCTCTTGTTTCAGTCACCTCCACCGTCACCACTTCGCTCTCCGGCCCGTCACCGTTGTTGTTGTGGCCGATGGCCATGTATTCGTAGAAGCCCGCGCCCAGGCCCGTGTGCGTGAAGCTGCCCGTCTCATGCGCCACCACCACGTCAATCCAGTCCGTGGTCCCCACGGGACGGTAACGGATGGTGAACCGGCTCGCGCCTGTGGCCACGACCGTGAGCACCGCCTGCCCGATGCCCGGCTCGCCCGTGATGATCGCCTGTTCCGGCACCGCGCCACCCGCCGTCGGCGCGGTGGGGATGAAGCCGCGGATGAAGTCCCCGCGCGCCGTCCCCTCCGGATACTTCAACGTCGCCACGCCATACCACGCCACCGCCAGATCGTATAACTTCTGCAAATTCTCCCGCACCTGCGCCGACACCTCCGACTCCTCCGCCAGCTCATCACCCACCGACAGTTGGTTCGTCCCGCACAACGCCCGCAACGTGCTGAACTGCGCCAGCGTCGTCCCGTCCTCCAGCACATACGTCGGGTCCCCCTTCCGCCACGCGCTCTCAAACGCAATGGCCTGCGTCACCTTGCCCTGGATGCTGTTCGCATCCAGCTTCAGCCCGCGAAAGTGCTGCAACTTCGGCGGGTCATTCCGATGCTTGATGCGCAACGACCCCGCCCCGAGCTGCGCCTTCTCGATGAGCGTGGCCACGTTCTGGTCCCGCGTGCCCCGCGCCCCCGTGGTATCCGCCGACTCATCCGCCTCCGTGAGGATGAGCGCGATGATGTCGTCATAATCCGCCTTGAACGCCACGACCGTTATCTCCGGCCACTCCCAAGGCGGCGAGCCGTCCTTGATGACCTTCATGCAGGAATACGTGCGGGTGATGCGGAGCTGTTGGAATTCTCGACTGTAACTCATAAGCGACCTTTCGATGCTCCCATCCCTGAATGTTCGGTTGCGAGACCAACCCTGCCCAAGCAAGGCCAGCCTGAGAAAGAAACGGGATACGGGCGGCATATTGTAGGACGAACTGGCACTTTCAAGCAAAATATCATGCAAAGTGCCCACGCCGCACCGCCCCGGAGCGTTTCCCGAGCACCCCGGAGCGTTTCCCGAGCACCCCGG
>JANOAY010000186.1:0-2856 GCA_031411375.1 Pedosphaera sp.
CTGACCATCACCGGCAGCATCGGCGTGATCATGCACGGCTACAATTTTCGCGGCCTGATGGACAAGGTGGGCGTGCGTCCCGAAGTTTTCAAAAGCGGTAAGTTCAAGGACATGCTCAGCCCCGACAAACGCGAGGAGGACATCACGCAAGAGGAGCGCGACATGATCCAGTCCATGATCAACGAGACCTTCGACAAGTTTAAGAGCATCGTGGCCGAGGGTCGTGGCAACGCGGCGAAGAAGAACAGCGCCGACGCCGACAAGGGCCGCGCGCTCTCCGACAACTGGGTGCAATACGCCGACGGACGGATCCTCTCCGGCAAGGAGGCGCTCAAGCAGGGCTTCGTGGACGAGGTGGGAAATTTTGAGGCGGCGGTGGAGCGCGCGCAGAAGTTGGCGAAGATCACCGACGCCAATTTAATTCAATACCAGCCCGTGTTCGGACTCGGCGATTTGCTCGGCATCTTTGGCAAGAGCGAGGTGCAGACGCTGAAGATCGATCTCGGACTCGACTTGCCGAAACTTCAACTGGGCCGTCTCTACTTCCTATGTCCACTCGCTCTGCCGCGCTGAAAAACGTCACCGTCATCCAGCACCCGCTCGTCCAGCACAACCTCACGAAGTTGCGCAACACGAAGACCGGCTCGGAGGATTTCCGGCGCGGCATCGCGGAGGTCGCGGCGCTGATGGTCTATGAGGCCACGCGCACGTTCCCGACGAAAAAGGTGCGCGTGCAAACGCCGCTCGCGAAGGCTGACGGGCTGGAACTCGTGCGCGAAGTGATTCTCGTGCCGGTGCTGCGCTCGGGACTCGGGATGCTGCCGTCCATTCTCCAGCTCATTCCGCACGCGCGCGTCGGCTTCATCGGCATGAAGCGGCAGGAGGAAACCTTGGAGGCCGTGGCGTATCACAAGAGCCTGCCCGCCGACTTGCGGAAGTTTGAAATCATCCTCATTGACCCGATGCTCGCGACGGGCGGCAGCCTGCTGGCGGCGATGGAACTGTTGTTCGAGCGCAACGCCGAGCATGTGCGGATCGTGAACCTCGTCGCGTCGCCCGAGGGCATCGCCGCGATTCATGCGCGCCATCCGAAGGTTCCGATTTTCACCGCCGCGATTGATCAGAAACTGAATTCGCACGGCTACATCGTGCCGGGGCTGGGGGATGCGGGGGAGAGGTTGTTTGGGGTTTGAGGAGCGATGTTAGGCCGCTTCACGCGCATCTGGTGTGACCACGATCCGAAAAGTCTCTCAACACGTCTTTGCAGTTTTGGCCTGCGTCGCATTCTTTGGTCTCGTGCCACTGGTGCTCTATGGCTCTTGGGTTATTCCCCGTGCGGTTTCAGCAGCAGACCTTGGCGGCCCACTGAACTTCGTCATCATCCCGCTTGCTGGCGCGTTAGTCGGAGTTTTTATCTCGGTTATTGTTTTTCTCCCGCTGAGTTTGCTCGCAGAGCGTTTCAGCTTTCGCCGTTGGTTGCGCATAGTCGCACTGCTCACATTTTCACTCACCGCCATCGTCGTTGTTGCCTCAGTTTGCTTTAGCCGCGCAGGCGGACAGCCGACGCCTTGGCTACCAGTTTTGGTCTGCACAAGTTTGGCTCTTTTTGTCGTCGGTGGTTTCTTTGTTTATTTGTGCTGCGTCGCGGTTTGTCACCGGATGTTCCCATGACAACGCGGCCTGGCCACGCGCTGCAACAAACGGGACGCATTTTGTAGTCGGGAATGCTGCGGCTGGGCTACGCCACAGCCGCGCTCCGTTGGAAGAGGATTACGCCGCCAGCGGCTGCGCGCGGAATTGCTCGGTGAGATCGGCGAAGGGTTTCTGCGCCTCCAGCCAGCGGGTGTCCTGCGCGATGTCGTGCATGGATGCCTGGGTGTGATTGCAAATCAGATACAGTTCCTCGCCCACGCACACGAACGCCTCGAAGGCCGTGCCGACCTCGTGCCGCGCGAAATCAAAATGCCCAGGCTCGTGTTTCCCGTGCAGCACCTGCGTGCGCAGGCTGCCGAGGTCGTTCACGAAATTTTTCTGGAAGTGCTCCTTGCGCGGGCCGTCGTAGGACACGATGCGTTCCCGCCCGCGCTGGAGCGAGACGATGGCCCACTCGTTGAACACGGTCTTGCCGTAGCGCGCGTTCATCTGGTCGGCGCAGCGTTTCACGGAATCGAGCGATTGCGAAAGTGTCATAAAAGTTATCTGCATTAGCGGCAGCGGGAACCGTGACTTGAGCGCAACGAGTTCCGACCTCGCCTCGCAACTTTCTCTTGCCTCGCGCGCGCTCGCGACAATCATTCGCCCCTGATGTTTTCCAAAGAGATTCGTTCCGTGCATTTCGTCGGCATTTGCGGCACCGCGATGGCCTCCGCCGCCGTCGCCATGAAGGAGAAGGGCTACCACGTGACGGGCAGCGACACGAATGTGTATCCGCCCATGTCCACGTTTCTCGCCGAGCGCAAGATTGACGTGATGCCGGCCTACGCGCAGCAGAACCTGTCGCACAAGCCCGACCTCGTTGTGATCGGCAACGCCATGTCGCGCGGGAATCCGGAAGTCGAGGCCGTGCTCGAACACAAGCTGCGCTACTGCTCGCTGCCGGAGCTGCTCAAGGAATTTTTCATGCGCGGCAAGCGCGTGCTCGTCGTGAGCGGCACGCATGGGAAGACCACGACGACTTCGCTGCTCACCTGGGTCTTCGAGCACAACAAGCTGAACCCGTCGTATCTCATCGGCGGCATTCCGAACAATCTGGGGCAGGGCGCGCGCTTCACGGACAGCGAGTGGTTCATCATTGAGGGCGACGAGTATGACACCGCGTTCTTCGACAAGCGCAGCAAGTTTGTCCACTACCTGCCG
>JANOAY010000187.1:0-3149 GCA_031411375.1 Pedosphaera sp.
CATTGCCGGGGCGGATGACGCTGCCGTTGCCCATCGAGTCCTTGTGTTCGAGCGCGCCGCTCAGGACGTAGGTGATGATCTCCATGTCGCGGTGCGCGTGGGTGGGGAAACCGCCGCCACCCAGCACCACGTCGTCGTTGATGACGCGCAACGCGCGGAAACCCATGTGCTGGGCGTCGTAATAGTCGGCGAACGAAAACGTGTGCGCGCTTTTCAGCCAGCCGTGGTCGGCATGGCCGCGTTCTTCGGATTTGCGGAAACGAATCATAATTTTTCCTTTCTTGATCAGTTTGCAGTTTCAGTCAGAAAAAAGTTCAGGCCGCGATGCGCTGTCGCATCGCGGCCTGGTTGAATGGCAACAATGCTTAGACCGCCGCCGTAAACTCGTCCTGCTTGCGGTCGCGCTGCTGGATGCGCTTCTTCAGTTTCTTCAGCGCCTCGTCCTGAATCTGACGGATGCGCTCACGCGTGACGCCGAACTTCTCGCCCACTTCCTCCAGCGTCTTCTCGTCCTGGCCGGTCAGGCCGAAACGCAGTTGCAGAATTGTCTGCTCGCGCGGCGAGAGCGTGCCGATAACTTCGCCGAGAATGGCGCTGTCGCTGTCGTTGACGGCCTGCTGGAACGGCGCGGTCGCGTTCGGATCGGCCACGATGTCGGCGAACCGGCTCGTGTCGTCGTCGCCCATTTTCGCGTCGAGCGAAGTCGGCGAGATGGACGCCTTGCGATAGTCGCGCACCTGCGCCGTCTTCATGTTCAGCTCCTCGGCGATTTCCTGATCCGTCGGTTCGCGACCGAGAATCTCGACGAGCTGCGTCTCGCACTTGCGGATGTGGAACAACTTGTCCACGACGTGAACGGGCAGACGAATCGTTTTGCCCTGGTCCGCGAGCGCGCGCTTGATGGCCTGCTTGATCCACCACGCGGCGTAAGTCGAGAGCTTCGCGCCCTTCGCGGGATCAAAACGCTCCACGGCTTTCATCAGGCCGATGTTGCCTTCGCTGATCAGGTCGAGCAGCGGCAGTCCGTAATTTTCGTAGCCACGGGCGATCTTCACCACGAGGCGGAGGTTGGCGCGAATCATGTGTTCGCGCGCGGCGGCATCGCCACGCTTGATGCGTTTGGCGAGTTGAATTTCCTCCTGAATCGTGAGCAACGGCACTTCGCCGATTTCACGCATGTATAGGCGAATCGGATCGCCGCTCATGCTCTCGGTGAAGGCCGGCGTGCCGGTCGAGGTCGTGGAAGTTTTCAGAGGCCACGCGCTGGGCATGACCACAGTTTCCGACGGAACAGTCCCACGCGTCGCCTTCGGCAGCCGCGTCGTCCGGTTCCGCAATTTCGGGGTCGCGGTCTTTTTGAGCCGCAACGTGGTTCTCTTTTTCATTTTCATCTGGTTCCTTCCCGCAAGTTTTACATTTTGCATTACTCGCGCACGGCAACTTGCAACGCGCTTTCCTCCCAACCGCCGCCCAAAGCCTTGATTAGTTGGACGCTCGCAATCAGCTTTTGCCCTGCCAACTGCGCCTGCGATCTCCTAGCCGTAAGCGTGCCACGGTTCGCATCCACCACATCGAGGAAGCTGACAATGCCGGCGCGATAACGTTCAGTCGCCAGTTCCGCCGCGCGCGTCGCGCTCGTCACCGCCCTGTCCTGTGCCGCGCTTTGCGCCGCCAAAAATTGGACGCCCGCGAGGCTGTTCTCCACATCGCCGAAGGCCACGAGCACGCGCTGGCGGTACTTGGCCACGCTTTCTTCATAAACAGCGCGCGAGCGGTTCAGATTCGCGACATTTCTTCCGCCCGCAAAAATCGGCAGCGAGATCGTGGGGCCGAACGACCAGATGCGGCTCTCCCAGTTGAACAGCGACTCGATGTCGCCTGAGACAAACCCACCTGAGCCAGTGAGGCGCACCACGGGAAAGAACGCGGCCTTGGCGATGCCGATGCGCGAGTTCGCGGAAGCAAGATCGCGCTCGGCCTGCGCCACGTCGGGACGGCGTTCGAGCAACTCCGCAGGCAAGCCAGCGGGGATGACGGGCGGCGTGGGGTTCCAATTCTCTGTCAGAACAGGAGCGACTTTGAAACTCGTCGGCATCTCTCCGACAAGAATCGCGAGCGCGCTCTCCAGTTCCACGCGGCGACGGCGCAACGCGGACAACTCGGCCTCCGTGGTCGCGAGTTCGGTGTTGGCGCGCGCGATGTCCAGCTCGTTGCCGATGCCGCCCTCGAAGCGGCTGTCGGCAAGGCGCACGAGTTCTTTCCGCAAATTAACCTGGCCGAGCACGGTCGCCAGTTCCGCGTCGAGCGAGCGAAGTGCGAAATAATTTTGCGCCACGTCCGCATGCAACGTCAGCGCCACACCGTGCATGGCCGCGAGCAAACTCTGCGCGTCCGCGCGCGCGCCCTCGAAACTGCGGCGCACGCGGCCCCACAGATCGATCTCGTAGCTCAGGTCGAGCGGCGCACGGAACGTGTTCACCGTGATATCGCCGAAGCTCGGGTCTTGATTGGGCGAGTAGCGTTCGCGCCGTGCGCTGGGATTTGCATCCAGCGTCGGCAGGAATTCGCTGCGCGCCACACGCGCCGAGGCCCGCGCCTGCTCGACGCGCGCCACCGCCGCCTTCAAGTCCTGGTTCGCCACGCTTGCGCGCTGCTGCAAATCGTTCAGCGCCTTGTCGCCGAAGATTTCCCACCACGCGCCTTTCGGCAAGCCGTCGAGCGGCTTGCCTTCTTTCCAAGCGCCCAACTGATTCGTCTCGGCCAGCAATTTGTAAGTCGCCGCGTGAACCTCGTTCGTCGGCTTCGCGTAATCTGGCCCGACGGACACGCAGCCCGTGAGACCAGAACCAACGAGCGCGAGGATCAGCACGGCCACGGTGCCAGCCACCGCTCCGGTGGGGCCGGACGCCGGGCCGTGCTTCGCCTCAGAAGCCGCCGGCTTCTTTCTCCACCCCAATTTCATCAGCGCCACGTAGAACACGGGCGTGAGCAAAAGTCCGAAAATCGTCACGCCGATCATGCCGGCGAACACTGCGATGCCCATCGCCTGGCGCATCTCCGCGCCCGCGCCTTTGGAAATCACCAGCGGAAACACACCCGCGATGAACGCGATGGAGGTCATCAAAATCGGGCGCAGACGCAGGCGGCAC
>JANOAY010000188.1:0-1920 GCA_031411375.1 Pedosphaera sp.
CGGCGAGACTGCGCGGCTCGAATTTTTAAGAGAACGAAATCATGGAACACATTCGCAATATCGCCATCATCGCGCACGTCGATCACGGCAAGACCACGCTCGTGGACTGCCTGCTCAAGCAGTCCGGAACCTTCCGCGCCAACCAGCACGAGTCCTCCGAGGAGCGCCTCATGGACTCCATGGATTTGGAAAAGGAAAAAGGCATCACCATCCGCGCCAAGAACGCCGCCTTCAAATACAAGAACTTCCACATCAACATCGTGGACACGCCCGGACACGCGGACTTCGGCGGCGAGGTCGAGCGCATCATGAACATGATTGACGGCGTGCTGCTCGTCGTGGATTCGGCGGAAGGCCCGCAGGCGCAGACGCGCTTTGTGCTGCGCAAGGCGCTGGAAGCCGGCGCGAAGCCCATCGTGGTCATCAACAAGATCGACCGCGAGAACGCCAACCCGAAGAAGGTGCTGGACGAAGTGTTCGAGCTGTTCCAATCGCTCGGTGCCACGGATGAGCAGTTGGATTTCCCGTTCATCTACGCCTCGGCCAAGAACGGCTACGCCAAGCTCGAACTCGAGCACGTCAGCGGCACCATGGAACCGCTCTTTGACGCCATCGTGAAATACATTCCGCCGCCGCGCGCCAAGGCGGGCGTGGGCTTCCAGGTGCTCGTGGCCAACCTCGACTACAGCGAATACCTCGGGCGTATCGCCTTCGGCAAAATCGTCGAAGGCAAATTGAAAATCTCCGACCCGGCCATCTGCCGGCACGGCGACGGACGCATCACGAAGAGCAAGATCACCGCGATCTTCCACTTCGAGGGCATGAAGCGCATCGAGATTCAGGAAGCGCACGCCGGCGACATCATCGGCATCGCGGGCTTTGAGGACGTGTTCATCGGCGAAACGCTCTGCGATTCGGAAGCCCGCGCCGCGCTGCCTTACATCCCGATTGATCCGCCGACCATTCAGATGCAGTTCGCCGTGAACGACGGCCCGCTGGCCGGCCAGGACGGCAAGCTCGTCACCGCGCGCCACATCTGGGACCGGCTGGTGAAGGAAATCCGCACCAACGTCGCGCTCCGTGTCGCGCAGACCAGCGACCCGAAGGTGTTCGCGGTCAGCGGACGCGGCGAAATGCAGATCGCCATCCTCGTCGAACAGATGCGCCGCGAAGGCCACGAGGTGCTCGTCTCCCGCCCGGAAGTGCTCTGGAAAAAAGGACCGGACGGCCAGCCGCTCGAACCCATCGAGAAACTGTATGTCGAAGTGCCGACCGAAAACCTCGGCACGATCATGGAAAATCTTTCCAACCGCAAGGCGCAGATCACGAACATGAACCACGTTGGCAACGTCGTCTCCGTCGAGGCGCTGGTGCCGATGCGCGGACTCATCGGTTTCGAAACCGACCTTGTGAACTCGACCAAGGGCATGGGTGTGATGAGCCATCTCTTCCATGAGTATGGCGAGGACCGGGGTGAGATCGCGGCGCGCAAGAACGGCTCGTTGGTTTCCATGGACGGCGGCGAAGCCACCTCCTACGCGCTGAACATGGTGCAGGAACGCGGCCGCTTGATGATTGAGCCGGGCGACCAGGTTTATGTCGGCATGATCGTCGGTGAGAATGCCCGCGAGAACGACATCCCGGTGAACCCGGTGAAGGAAAAGCGCCTCACCAACATGCGTTCGCAGGGCGATGGCAAAGGCATCCAACTCAATTCCCCGCTCAAGCTCAGCCTCGAACGAGCACTCGAATACATCGACGTGGACGAATACGTCGAGGCGACGCCGAAGAACCTCCGCCTCCGCAAGAAGGTGCTCGACGAAAACGCCCGCAAGCGTTCCGAGAAGAAGCGCGTGCTGAAGTTCGTCTCCGAGTAAGTCGGCAGAGAGACATTCCATTGTTTGGCCGGCAGCTAGAGAG
>JANOAY010000189.1:0-13062 GCA_031411375.1 Pedosphaera sp.
GATTTTCTCCGGTGATCGTGATGCCTTCGAGCAGGGCCAGCGCGCCGCCGTTGTTCACGAACGTCCAGCCGGCCGTTCCACCGAGCGCGGTCGCGTGGGCGGCGATGACGGTGCCGGCGTTCACGAAGACATCGCCGGAGAAATTGGGCGGGGCATCGTTGAAGGTGTTGGCTCCGCCCAGCCGCAGCGCGCCCGCGCCGGTTTTGATGATGTTGCCGGCGTCCCGGATCACGGCGGAGACATTCAGTTCGGAACCTTCACCTGGGAACGGTGCCGCTCCATACGGTGCGACCTCAAAAGTCAGATAATCCAGAATGGGCAGCGCAATTTTCCCGCTGATCGAAGCGCCGCTGCGCAGGCCGAGCTGCGGCGCGTTCAGCGTGCTCACTGACACCACGCCGCCCGCCGTGAAACCCAGCGTGCCTGCGCCGGTCTGCACGTCGCCGCCGTCATTGAGGTTCAGCCGGGGCAACGTCTGGTCGTTGCCGTTGAGATCGAGCAGGCCGTTGGCGTTCACGGTGATGGTGGCGGAGGCGTTCATCAATCCGCTGCGACTGAAGCGCGCGGTGGCCGGTCCCGTGGCCCCGTTGCCAATGATCAGGTTGCCGGGGACCGCTCGCACGCCCTGGTTCTTCGAGAGATAAAGTGTCCCCGCGCTGACGATGGTGTCGCCGGTGTAAGTGTTGTTCCCCGCGCCGCCCGAGACGCCGCCGAGGTAGAGATTTCCCACGCCCGTTTTGGTCAGCGGCCCGGTTCCCGAAATGACGGAATTGATCGCCAGACTGCCGCTGGAAGAATTGATGGTGGAGGGGCCGATCAAAAAAATGTTCCCGGTCATCGTGCCGCCCACGGTGATTTGCAGCGCGCCATTGGTTCCGCCGAGGCCGGTGCCGTCCAGTTGAAAGGCTTCGGTTAAACCATCCACTCCGGCCAGGCGAATGGTGGCATTGCTGTAAACAATCGTGTTGCCGCCGGTCGTGCCGAAGGCCGCGCTGTTATCCGCGTGAAGAATTCCTTCCTGCACGGAGAGCGCGCCGGAGAAGGTGTTGGCCGCCGTGAAACTCAGCGTGCCCGGTCCTTGTTTGATGATGTTCGCGCCCGCGATGATCGCGTTGACCCGGAGGTCGGGTTCCGCCGGGCCATCGCCGACGAGGAAGTAGGCCGGGCTGACCCCGAGCGTGAGATTGCCATCCACCGTGGCGATGCTCGCGGCGGGATTGGCGGTAAGGGAAGATTCCGCGATGAAAAATCCAGTGCCGGTTTGGATGGCACCGCCGTTGAAGGTCACCGGGCCAAAGTTCTCCACCTGGTTGTTTAAGTTCACGACGCCATTGCCATAGAGCGTGAGGGGCGTGTTCAGGTTCTGGTAGGAATTGAGCCAGCGCACTTCCGCGAGGCCGCCCGGTCCGCCGCCCACGATGAGCGGCCCGGAGTAGGCCCGGAAGCCGAACGGTTTGTTCAACTCCAGGAGCGGACAACGCACGAGCGTGGGGCCGGTGAAAAAATTCAACCCCGCCCCGCCGAGTTGCGAGGTGCCGAAGGTGCGAAAATCCAGCCCGCCTGCCCCGCTGATCGATCCGGTCAAAAACATGTCGCCACCCGACACGACGAGATTGGTCTCCAGCGCGATGGCCCCGCTCCACGCAGAGGTGCCGACGGAAAAAAGCAGCGAGCCGGTGGTCTCCGAGTTGATCGGCTGCTGGCCCTGCGCGGTGAGGGTTTCCGACGCAATGGTCAGATTACGCAACGTGACCGAACCGCCGTTGAGCAGCACGCCGCCGGCTGGGGAGCCGAAACCCTGCGGGTTATGGACATCAATGATTCCTCCGCTGCCGTACACGGCGCCGCCGAACGTGTTCGTGCCTTTCAGCAGCAACGCCGCGTTGCCGAATTTTGTGAAGCCGCCCGAGCCGGTGATTACCGCCGGCAGGTCCAGCCCGGCGTAACTCGTCCCCGAGACGAAGAAGTTGTGCTGGCCCGCCGGGAGATTGACGACTCCTTTGATGACGGGCAGAACCGAAACACTGTCCACCCAACTGACGAGGCCGTCATTGACCGACAGCGCGCCGACGGGCGGACCAAAGGTGTCGCCGAACGTATCCACCAGACTGGCCTGCGCGTCGGAGGAGACGTTGGTCAGGATCAGGGTGCCAATGGTTTCGTCCCATCCGCTCAACTGCAACCGGCTCCCGTCCTTGACCACCACGGTGGCGTTGTCTCCGAGTTGATGGGAGTTGCGCCAATTGACCCGCGCGGCGCCCTCCATGACGACCCGGAAGTTGGCTACAGCCCCAGCTTGCTTGTTGAAAAATACTCCGTCCACTGAACTGGCCACATTCGGCCTGATGAAAAGCGTTCCGTTGAAAGTATTGTCAGCGGTCCCCAGGAAATTAACGGTTCCGTCCGGAAAACCAGAGGTCGTGGCGGTCACGTTGCCGGTTCCAGAAATGGACCCGTTCATGTCTATATGGCCGGTTCCGTCGGCCAGGCTGGCAATGGACTTCGAACTCGCATACAGGATGAGGTTGTATCCGTTCAGATTGATATCGGCGTTGATGCGCAACCGGCCGTCGCTGCCATCGAAGGCGCGGCAACGCAATTCGGTGCCGTTCGCGTTAATGATGAGCGCGCAATTAATCGTGGCGAACGACGAATCATCCGTCCGGGTTCCTGACACTTGTATCCCGGCCCCATCGGATCGTCCTATCGTCAACGGATTTCCATTCAAAACCCAATCGCTGACCGCGAAAAGCAATCCATCTACGACCAGGTTGGGAATGTCATTAATCAGGGTTCCGCCGCCTCCGTCAAAAAACCGCAGGACTTCGCCCGCCTGCGGCAAGCCGACCGGACTCCAATTGTTCGGATTGCTCCAGTTCCCGCTTGCCGCGCCCGTCCACTCGCGGAAGGCGGCGGCGACGGCAGGCCAGGGCAGGCCGACCAGCATGAAACCCAACAGACATCGCAGGAGAAAAACCTTCGCTGCTCGATGCAAGCTGCCGTTCTGCCGGGTGCAAACTTCGCTTTTACGCGGCGAGCGAAGCTCGACCATGGAAAAAAATCGTTTCATGTCCGGCGTTGAGTTCGCCGGGTTGCCCGAAATCTTTCATGCTGTCCGCGGAATTATTGCGGTGCTGGCTTCACGGCCAGCCCGAGTTCCTGCAATTGCCGGTGAACATCCGCCAGATTCCACACCTGCAACCGCCGCCCTTCCACACTGACCGCGAGATGGCGTCCGTCGGGACTGAGAGCCAGCGGTGCGGTGTCGCCGGGCAACTGGAGGACCGGCTGAAGCGTGTCGAGATGGTAGAGGCCGGCGACACGGTTCAGCCGCATCCACGCGTGGCGGTCATCGGGCGCAAAGACGACGTGCGAACAATTGCTCACCACGCGTGTGCGCTGGCCGCTGGCGATGTCCCAGAATTCGGCGGTGTTGCGCGCGACGGTGCTGACCTCCTTTCCGGACGACGAAAAACTCGCGGCGGAAATATTGGCCAGCGCCTTGAACTGCGCAGCTTCAACCAGTTCCGGCAGGCGATAGACCCGCAGCGACGGCGTGAACGGACGAAAGATCGCGAGCCACTCACCGCGCGGTGACGCCTGGCTGACACCTGAAAGCGTGTGCATCCAATCGTCATCGTTGGGCACTTCGTCCAGCGCCAGCACACACGAGCCTTCGCGGCGGGTCCACACGACGCGGTTCGACGCCAGGCACAGCGCGGTGTAGCCCGCCGGCTTGGACAACGGCATTCGTTCGAGGCGAACCGGCGCGTCGTCGCCCGTTGCGATGCGCCAGCGGAAGCAGGCATCTTCGCGACTGCTGCCGAAGAGTTCCGTAGAGTCCGTGGTGAAAAACGGACGGGCGTCCGCCGCGTCACCGGCAAACGCTGGTGATGATTCATTGGTCAGATTCCACAAGCCCAGCCGTTGGTCGCCGGACGCCGCGAGCCACCGGCCATCCGGGGAGAACGCGGCGTGATTCACCTGCGCTCCGAGCACGGCACCCAACTCGCGATGACTGGTGGGCGCTTCGAAGGCAAAGAATTGCACCTGCCCATTCCTCACCACCGCGCATTGCCGGCCGTCGGCACGGAACCGGAGTTGCCAGCTCTCGACCGGCAGCGTGAAGGAACGCTGGCGCGTGAACACATCCCAGCAAATCAATTCGCGATCCCAGCCGCCGCTGATCAGAAAGCGCCCGTCGGGACTGAACACCACGGTGTAGGCCGCGGCCTTGTGCCGGCCCAGCACGCTGAACGCGCCCGTGCGCGCGTCCACGAGATGCACGGTGCCGTTATAGTCCGGCACGGCCAGCCATTGGCCGTTCGGATGCCACGCCAGATTGGGAATGCGGTTGGCAAAACGGGCCGACGCCCGCACGTCGCCGCTCTCCGCGTCATGGATGGAAATCATCCACGAACCGCCGGACGAGTAACTCGCCGCGAGGCGTTTTCCGTCTGGCGAAAATTCCAGCGCATCCGGCACGCCGTTGATGACGAACGACGCCAGATCCTTCCCGCCTTCCAAATCGCGGACGATGATCGGCCCGTCGCGCGTGGCGGTGACGAGCCGTGCCGGAATTGGATGAAAGCCGAAGGTGCCTCGCGGCACATCGCGCAGAAGCAGGACGCGGTTCGTCGCAGCCGCCTCCCACACCTCCACATCCGCACGCTCTCCGTCCGCATCGTGATCGCGCCGCACCGCCAGATAACGATCATCCGCGCTCCACGTCGTGCGGAATGATTCGCCGTCGCGACTGGCGGGCAACGTGGCGAGGACGCGAAAATCCGAGGCGGCGCGAATCTCCACCGCATTGGTTCCACGCGACACGGACAGGCGCTGGAAATTAGAATCGAAACTCACGGCGGTCACAGCACTGCCGCCGAACCACTCGCGCTCGAAGCGCACATCGGGCAACGCCAGCGCGGCCACCGCCTCCCGGCGCAACTCGAGGGTGTTGGAAATCGCCGCCGCCCGGCGCACGGCGTCGAGCGAGCGCACCCGCTGCCCAATGGTGCCACCGCGCACCGTGGCGCGCGATTGTTCGAGGAGCGCGGTGTAAAGCTGCTGCTGCGACTCGTGCTCGGCCGCTTCGGCGCGCAGACGGAGCGCGGTCTCGGTGTGTGCCCGTTCGCGCGCGTGGCGCTCCTCGCGCTTCGAGAACCACAGCGCTACCGCCGCCAGCGCCAGAAACAGACACGTGGCGGCGGCAAACTTTTTCAAGCGCGCCAGGTTCCGTTCCACGTTTCGCGAATGGCGCAGACTCCGGCCCGCGAGGAACAGATTGAGTTCCGCCTGCATCTCCGTGGCGCTGGCGTAACGCTGCTGCAAGTCTGGCGCACAGGCGCGCGTCATCACTTCGTTCAGTTCCAGCAGCGCTTCATCGTCGCCCTGGTGGCTTCGCTCGCGCTGCGAGCGAAGTTCATCCACTCGCCTCGCAGCGCGAGGCTCACAACCTGGCGCTCCCAGCGGCGGCAGTTGTGGAAAATCCATGCGGTCGCGGCCCGTCGCGAGTTCATAGAGCAGTTTGCCGAGCGAATAAATGTCCGCCTGCGCCGTGCCCGGCCCTTCCGGCGGAATGAAACCGTCCGTGCCCACAAAGCTCCGCGAGTCGCCCGCGCCCGCAACCAGTCCGATATCCGCGAGCTTCGGCTGCCCGTTCACGAAGATGACGTTGCCCGGCTTGATGTCGCGGTGGACGAGACCTTGCGCGTGCAAGTGAGCGAGCGCGGCAGCGAGCCGGAGCGTGAGTTGCGCGGCGTCAGCGGGAGCGAGGTGCTGGCGGAGTTTGAGTTCAGAGCGAATAGTGCGGGGCAAATAAGTTTCGGGTTTCGAGTTTCGAGTTTCGAGTTGGTCGCCGACCGCAGAACCCGGAACTCGGAACTCGGAACTCGAAACAGAATCCGCCAACTCCATCACGTAATAGAAACATCCGGCGTCATCATTGCGTCCGACGTGCAACACCTGCACCAGCCCCTCGTGCGTGCGGGAAACCGGCTCGTATTTGAGGATGCCGCGAAACTCGCGCTCGTAGGGATGCTCGTCCTCGAAGTCCGCGCGATGCACAATCTTCACCGCGCGCAAAGTCCCGAGCGCGCTGCGCGCCAGCCACACTTCACCATACGCGCCCCGGCCAATGCGCCGGAGCAGCGTGTGATCGGGAATCACTGGTGGCGCGGGGCGCGGCTCCGCCGTTCCGCCCAGTTTGAGTTCCACCGCGGCGCGCAAGGCCCGCTCCGATTCCGCAGTGGCGGTTCCGGTGTCGGCAGGCTGTTGCTCAGGCGGCGTGGGCATCATGACAAGACTTGAGTTCGTCGGCGGGGCGCGAATCTTTCAACCGAGTTTGAATTCCTCCTCCACCTCGGCCGCCGCGCGCTTGACCGCCTGGCTGACGCGATGCCGCGCGAGATAAACTTGTGCCACGTTCAGCCCGAGCATCTTCGCCACGGCGGGCGCGCGGAGATTCTGGAGCACGCAGTAATCGAACACCTGGTAGCTCTTGGGATTTGCCCGGGAGCGGACCCGAGTCAGGGCAGCCTGGAAGATGTTCTCGCGCCACTCCTCCTCCCACGCCGCATCGAAGTGCGCGTCCGGCGCGAGAACCGGGGAGGGCAACGTTTCCATCTGACGCTCCACTACCTCGGCTGGCCCGTCCGTCGCGGGCAAAGCCCGGTAAAGCTTGCGCAGATGATCCTGAATCCGCCGGCGGGTGATGAGCAGCAGCCATTGCTTGAAGGAACCCGTCTGCGGGTCGTAACGAAACTCCGGCATCTTGCGCGCCACCGAGATGACCGTCTCCTGCACGACCTCCTGCGCCGCGTCATCAGAGAGGCCACTTTTGCGCGCGACGTTGTAGATGAGCCGCCAGTAGGTCTCGAAGAAAGTGCGCCAGCTCGCGTCATCGCCCGCGTCGCGCAGGCGGTGGAGCAGACTCTTCCGCGTCGGGAGACTGTCGTAGTCGCTCGTGGCTTGGAGCGCAGAGGGATGCGGCGGCGCAGGATTCATTTCCGTGCGCGTGCATAGCAACGGTGACCCGGAAATGCACGCGCGTTCCTGTCCTCTGGCGCGTCGCCGTGGACGGGCCGGCGGCTCGCGCGCTGGAAATTTTTCCAAGCCGCCTATCGCGCTGGCGGCTGATCAATCGAAAAAACTTGGAGCGTTTGCCAGAGGCGGGGCTTTTTTGTTTCAGTCCCGGCGCTTGAGAAAATTCATGGAGACGGTCCAGCCCGTCAAAAAGTCCCGGCCCACCTCGGCGGCGGGAAAAGTTTTCAGCCTGCTGGTGGTGAGCGGGCTGCTGGTCCTGCCCGGCGTGGCGCTGGGACGGCGCGGCGTGGATTTTCGCTGGGCCGGAGGCTGCGCGCTGGCGGTAAGCGCGCTCACGTTCTGGATGTATGCGCGCGACAAGCGGCGGGCGCAGGCCGGCGAGTGGCGCGTACCGGAAGCGGAGCTGCATCTTTTGGAATTGGCAGGCGGCTGGCCGGGCGCATGGCTGGGCCAGCGGTGGCTGCGGCACAAATCTTCCAAGGGCAGCTACCAGGTCGTCTTCTGGCTGATCGTGATGCTGTGGCAGTTCGCCGCGTGGGATTCGCTGCAAAACTTTCAGCACTCCCGCGCCGTGTGGTCATGGGTGGCGTCCAGCACGTCCCGCTAAGGCGTCGCCGTCACGTTGTCGAAGACGGCGGGGCAGAGCGTGCCGTCGTCCCCGCTGGTCACGACCAGGCCGATGGAAATGGTCGAACTCATGGAGACCGTCTGCGAGCCAATCTTCGTCCAGCTCGATCCGTTGGCGGAACGGTAGCTGGTGAAGGTGTTGCCGCTGCGCGTCACCTTGAGCCAGTACGGAGCGACCAGCCCGGACTTGCTCACCTTGGAACTGCTGCCGCCGGTGGAGGTGCGGTATTGGAAGAGCACGCCGCTGCCAGGCGTGATGAAGGTGGAGGCGTGCTTGGCATTCGCGTTCAGGCTTTCGCGAATCATCACGCCGGCCTTCGCGCCGGAGTCCGTGTCCGCCAGACTCACCACGCGCGCAACGAGGCTGCAATCGCCGTTCGCCGTCTGATACGCGAAGCGGAACTCGTCCGCCGTGCCGCCAATGTCCGCGCCTGATCCAATTACGGTGAACTGGCCGCCGGCAAAACTTGCGCTGCCTGCCGCGCCGACTGCACCAAGGTCTTTTGTGCTCCACGGGCTGGGCAAGCTGGGCAGCGTCACCACTGCGCCGGTTGAACAGATTTCCAGCTTGTTGATCTTGAACTGATCTTTCGTGTCGCCGAGCCGGGCCGCGATGAGGAAGGCATTGCCCGTGACCTGGCCCGCGTTCAAGTCCGCCCAGCGGGGCGAAGAATCTCCGTCGTTCGCTTCCGTGAATCCGAAGCTGCCGAGCACGGTGTTGTTCAGCGTCAGGTGGTTGTTGAACGGATCGGCGAAGGTGCCAATCCACACGTTCAAGTCGCTGTCGTTGTCTACGAAGCCGAGCGACGCGCGGTCCACTGTGACCGGCTGCGAGAACTCGAAGAGCAGGAAGTTGTCGCGGCCCACGTTGTCCACGGTGTGCGCGGGATCGCTGCCATCCTCGCTCGGGTCGGTGATGCCGAGGCCGGCGGAATAGAGTCCGACGTACGCCGCCGCCCACGCGCCCGTGTCCTTCGTGCGGCTGAAGGCGCTGACCTTCACCGTCACACCGTTGGTCGCGGTGAAGGTGCGGATGTTCGCCGCGCCCGTGTCCGGGCCGCTCCCGCTGAAGGTGAATGCGCCCGGCACGCACGGCGGCGGAGTCGGCGGCGTGCCGCCAGGTTTGCAAATCTCCAGCTTGTTGATCTTGAACTGATCTTTCGTGTCGTTCAGCCGGCCAGAGACAATGAAGGCGTTGCCCGAAACCTGGCCCGCGTTGAGGTCCGCCCAGCGCGCCGACGAACTGCCGTTGTTCGTTTCGCTCAGACCAAAGCCGGCGAGCACGGTGTTGTTCAACGTCAGGTGGTTGTTGAACGGATCGGCAAAAGTTCCAATCCACACGTTCAGATCGCTGTCGTCCTTCACGAAGCCGAGGTAAGCCCGGTCCACCACGACGGGCTGCGAAAACTCGAAGAGCAGGAAGTTGTCGCGGCCCACGTTGTCAACGGTATGCGCGGGATCGCTGCCGTCCTCGCTCGTGTCGGTCACGCCGAGGCCGGCGGAATAAAGTCCGACGTACGCCGCCGCCCACGCGCCGGTGTCCTTCGTGCGGCTGAAGGCGCTCACCTTCACCGTCACGCCGTTGGTCGTGGTGAAGGTACGGATGTTTGGTGAACCCACGCCCGGGTCGCCGCTGCCGCTGAAGGTGAACGTGCCCGGCGCGCACGGCGTGGTGTCGCGCACCGTGACCGTCTGGCTGCACCGGGCTTTGTGGCCGCAGGGGTCGGTGGCTTCCCACGTCCGCGTCGCCGTCCACGCGCAGCCCGTGCCGTTGGTCGAAGTGGAAACAATGGTGATGAGCACGTTGCTCCCGCCGCAGGCGTCGCGGGCGACCGGCACGTTGAAGCTCCACGCGGAGCCGCATTCCACGGTCTTGTTCGTCGCACAGATGAGCACGGGCGGAAGGGAGTTGCTCACGGTGATTAGCTGCTGGCAGGTCGCGCTGTTCCCGCAGCCGTCGGTCGCGCGATAGGTGCGCGCGAGGACAAACTGGTTCACGCAATTGCTCGCGCTCAACACATCGCCCGCCCACGTCACGGTGATCGTCGGGCCGCAGCCGCCGCAGGACGCGCTGGCGATCACGCCCGTGGTGCTGGGCGCGGGAATGGCCGACGCGCACGCGACGAACAAGGGCGGCGGACAGTTGATGGTCGGGCCGACGCCGCAGTTGAAACCAAAGTCCAGCGTCTGCATTCCGTTGAAGTCGTCGCCGTCCACGGTGGCGGGCGCTTCCAAGCCGAGGGCCAGCGTCACCACCGGGCTGGTCGTGTCCGTGCCCCTGCCGCCGGGCTGCGCGCCAGCGTCGCGATGATCCGCGCCGGTCGCACCGGGGTCGGTGAGAATCGTCGCGGTGGAACTGCCCGGCACCGTGTGCAGAATTCCGCCCGGCGCGAAGTTGCCGGCCGGCACGCGGACAAAGTATTGGCCCGGCAGCAGGTGCGTGAACTGGTAGAAGCCGCCGCCCGCCGTCGCGGTGGTTTGTTGCAACAGATCGTCACCGCCGCCGATGATGCCGTTGGTGCCGGGCGACCAGAGCTGCACAGTCACGCCGTCGAGTCCCGGCTCGCCGGTGTCGCGCGCGCCGTTGTTGTTGTCATCGCGCCAGACAAGGTTGCCGAGGCGGAGATAATTTTCTCCGAAGTTGTACTCCACGCCGTTCTCGCCGCCCGCGAGGGTGATGGGGCCGAGCACGTTATCGAGCGCGTTCGGGTTGTTGCCGCGCGTCACGCCGTTGACCGTGCCATTGGTGTCGGCAGTCGAAGCCCAGGTCGCGGGCTGCGTCTCAGTGAGCGTGTAAGTGCCGGGGTTCAGGCCGGTGAAACTGTACGCGCCGTCGCGTTCCGTGACGGCGGCGCGCGTCACCAGCGAGCCGCACCAGTCCGTGCCGGTGAGCGTGACGACCACGTCGGGCAATCCGCTTTCGCTCGCGCCCGGTTCGCGCGCGCCGTCGTTGTCGCGGTCGTGGAAGACGAAGCCATTCAAGCTCACCGTGTCCGCCGTGATGCAATCGAGCACGGACGCCGCGCGGTTGTCACCCAGCGTCACCTCGGCGGTCGTGGTGCGAATGGTCGCGACATTGATCAAAGTTTTTCCAACCAGCGTGCAGTCGTTGGCGAGCCGCGTGACGAGCGTAATGGTGCCGGTCTCGCCCACGGACAGCCGGCCCGGCACGGTGCCGATGTTCGTCCAACCCAGACCCGGCCCGGCGCGGAACGGCACGGACGAGACGAAGGTGAGTCCGGCCGGCAGCACGGCGCTCACGGCGGCATTGACGGCGGTGGTGTTGCCGTTGTTGCCGTAGTGGATTTTGAACGTCACCAAATCGCCCGGATGCACGCAGCCCGGCCCGGTCATTTGCGCGAAGACGTTGGCCAGCGTGCCGATGTAAGTCGCCACCGAGTCGGAGTTGTCACAGTCCGTCTCACGCCGCGTGGTGCGGCCGGTGACGGTGCTGATCAGCGTGCGGCCCACGGTGCCCGCCCTCACGACGGCGGTGTAGATGATGTTCCCGGAGCGGTTCGCCGCAAGATCGCCGAGGAGGAAAACGATGTGGTTCGCGCCCGCCGGGCTGGTGGTCCAGCCGTTCAACAGCGGATTGATCGGATCAAACAGTGGGGCCGTGGCGGACGTGTTGAAGTAAGCCGTCACGCCCGGTTCGGCGGAGAGCAGATCGAGGTTCACTTCGGACAGCGCCACTTGGAGATAAGCGTCCGGCGCGGACTGCGGACCGAGCACCGACCAGTTGAGCGTGTAGATCAAAGTCTCGCCCACGAGCGCCGCCGCTTTGTTGACGCTCATCGCCACGGTGAGATCGGTCAGGCGCGTGTTCAGCGCGTAGCTGGCCGTGTTGTTCGCCACGCTGATCTCCGGCGTGGTCGTGCTGATCGAGACCACGTTGTTGACCGGCCAGGGACCGCACGAATCCGCGCCGCGCCCATCCACGCGCACGGTGAAATCAAACGACGGCCAGCGCGCCGAGTCGTAGGTCATCTGCCACGCCTTGAAGCACGACGTGTTGGTGCCGCTGCCGCCGGCGAATTCCGCGCGCAGCACGAGGTTGCTGTAGGCGGGATTGATGCCGGAGAGGTCCAGCCCGTTCACGCCCACGCTCACGGAGGTGTAAAGCGCGCCGAGATCATAAACCGCCGTCGCGCCCACGAGCCGCCCCACGCTGTAGCGGATCGAGGTGCCAGCCGGAACGGTTTGCTCGACGAACAAAGTTTTCCAGCCGAGGAAGCCGTCGGGATGAGCCGAGGCTGAGGCTTCATAGACGCCGTTGGAGTTCACGCCCAGGCAGTCGCGCACGGGCGGGACCGGGAAGCAGTTGGTGGACGGATCGAAGGCGTCCACGGGACCGTTGAAACTGGGGTAGTAGAACAACTGGTTGGTGGAGCCGCCAGCAGGCGGGCCGAAGACAAAGGCCGAAGCTCCCGCCGGGATCACCGGCTCCTGCGGCGTCCATCCGCCACTGCCGAAGGTGTGGTGCGTGAAACTCTGAGTGGCCGTATCCCAGACGCTCACGACCGTGCCGCACGCGGGCGGGCAACTGTAGAGGTTCGTGTAGCGGGAGGGGCTGGTGCCCAGCGCACCGACAAGCGACCAGTTTGGAAGCGGCGCGCAGGGCAATGGGCACGTGAGCGGGCAGCCGGTGAACATCGCGAGGACGCGGGGGCCGAAAACAGTGCTGTACCCAAAACCTTCTCCAGCAGAGAGCGTGGCGTTGTCAGGAAACCAGCCGAACCCATCAATGTAGGTAATCGCCTCGGTAAAAGTCTGCGCGACCGCGTTCCACTTGAAGAGGATGTCGCCATCCACGGCGTTCAGGGGCAGTGAAGAGAGGAGCGTGTTGGACGTGACCATACATGGAGGCATGATCAGGAAATTGTAGTTGAGCTGCACCGTGATGACATTCGTCACCATCTCGGACGGAGCGCACTGGCCGCAACAGTTGACGCCCGGCCCGGCTGCAAAAATGTCCCGGAGGATGAGACCGGCCGAGTTACCCGCGAGGTCCAGCTGCCCATCAACGTGCAAAGTGTAGAGCGTGTTGACCGCCAAAGGAGCATCCAGCGTCAGCACCGTGTTCGAGCCAGCGCGTTCCGCCAAGATCACGCTGAGGCCCGGGTTTGTGAAATAAAAATTGCTCGGGTCCGTGCCGACGTTCGGATTTATCGCCTCGTTCCAAGTCAGATAAATTTTCAAGCGCGTCGCATCCACCGTCGCGCTGAGGAGCCCCGGCGGGGTGGTGTCCAGGAGCACGGTCAAGTTCGCTGTCGCGCTCAAGACGCCACCGACCGAGTTGGAAACCGCGACCCGATAACTGCCGCCATTGCCGAACAGCGTTCCCGTGTTGAACGTCAGCGTCGCGTTCGTCGCACCGGGGATGTTGGT
>JANOAY010000190.1:0-2981 GCA_031411375.1 Pedosphaera sp.
GGCGCGCGATGTCCTGGGCGCCGCAGTGGCGCAAGGCGATTGCTTGCGGCATCGCGTGGGTCGTGGGCGCGGCGTTTTACCTCTACATGCCGCTGGCCTCAATGAGCAACCCGCCGTTGAACTGGGGCTACCCGCGCACCGTCGGCGGATTCATCCACGCCTTCACGCGCGGTCAGTATGAAAAGATTCATCCGACCGCCGGCGCGGGCGCGAACGTCGTGGAACAAACCTGGTCTTGGGTCACGACCTACGCGAAACAGGTGCGCTTCATCTTGATTGAAGGCCCGGTGGAAGAATTCAGCCTCGGCTATCTGGCTATCGCCTTGATTCCGCTCTTTTTCTTCCGTCGGCTCCAACCGCGTGAGCGGGCGTGGCTGCTGGGCTTGGTAGCCTTTTACATCGTGCTGGGGCCGTTCCTGCTCGAACTGTTCAACCCCGCCCCAGACCGGCAAAGCATTTCGCTGAACAAGCCGTTCTTTATCGCTTCGCACGTCTTTATCGCGATGGCGATTGGCTATGGCATCGCTCTGGCGATTGCCGCGCTGGTCGCGAACTACCAGCGCTTCCGCATGTGGGCGCTGGCCGGTTGCGGCGTGCTGGCGCTGGCGGCGCTGTGGTTCGGTGTGGCGGACGCGTATCGCCCGGAGACGCCCTACTGGATTCCGCGCTTCGCTGCCGTGTGGGCTTTCGGCCTCGCCGCAGTGGCGACCGCCGCGCTGGCCGTGTGGAGACAGCGCGCGCCGGTGGTCGTGCTGCTCCTGGTCAGCTTCCTCATGCCCGTCTGGACCTACATCGCGCACTGGTCGGACACGGAACAGCACGGCCACATGTATGGTTTCTGGTTTGGTCACGACATGTTCACGCCGCCGTTCAAGGGCAAGGACGGCAAGCTCACTTACTCGCGCAAGGAGCGTGAAGAACTGCTGAAAACGCCGGAAGGCCAGAAGAACATCTATCCCGAGATGACGAAGGACACGATTCTGTTCGGCGGCACGGACCCCGGACGTTTCTGCCCGACCTACATGATTTTCTGCGAGAGCTTCACCAAGCCCAAGGACAAGCATGACCCTGAGTTCGACCGCCGCGACGTGTACATCATCACGCAGAACGCGCTGGCCGACGCCACGTATCTCCAATACATCCGCGCGCACTACAATCGCAGCACGGAGAAGGACATCCCGTTCTTCGCCGAACTGATGCGCAGCGACCGCGAGCGCGAGAACAACTTCAAGACCAACCTGCTCGCGCGCGCCATCGCCGTGCCGCTGGACAACTTCTTCCTCGCGAACGGCGCGCGCATCGAGAAGGAACGCCGCGTGGGCGCGTCGTTCTTTAAGCCCGAGCATTTCCTCCAGCTCAATGACTTCGCGAAGAAGATTGAGTCCGCTCCGAACGAGGTGACGAAGTATTTGCGCGACAATCTTTCTGACGAAACGCGCAAACAGCTCGGTGCCGGCGGCAGCGGTCTCGCGAGCAGCCTCGCCAAGGACCTCAACCGCATTCTCGACGACGAGTGGATTGGCAACCTCGAACTGCAAAACCTCCGCACCGAACTCGCCACGGTGGAACAGCAGTTCTCCTCCGGTGCGGGCAAAGCCGCCAAGCTCACCGCGCGCAAAGAGGAACTGACCAAGAAGATCGCCTACTACACGAAGCTTGTGCCGTTCTACACGCCGGGACGCTTCGAGGGGCTAGCGCTCTCCAAGCATTTGCAGAACTTCGCGAAGGAGAACCCGACCAACCACACGCGCATCCGCTTCAGCCGGCAGTTGATCGAAGCCGCGTTCCCCAAGGAACTCGCGGTTAGCGAGGGCGGCACCTATCCCGACAAAGAAATTCGCACGCCGTCGAATGAGGATTCGCAGCGCTGCTTCCAGGAATACATGAACGACGCGCAGGCGCGCATGGCGAAAGGCCAGTTGCGCCCCGGCGAAGACGTGAAGGTCGTGGACAATCGCGTGCAGGTTTCCGGTCAGGTCGCCGTCATGGCCATCAACGCGCTGCTCTGCAAAGTCATCTTCGAGCAGAACCCGGACAACGAATTCTACGTCGAGGAAAGTTTCCCGCTGGAATGGATGTATCCGCACCTTTCGCCCTTCGGCATCATCATGAAGATCAACCGCGAGCAGTTGCCCGAGCTCTCGCAGGAGATCGTGGACAAGGATCATCTGTTCTGGAGCGATTACTCCGAGCGCCTTATCGGCAACTGGATCACCTACGACACGCCGGTCTCGAACATCACAGCCTTCGCCGAGCGCGTGTATGTGAACAAGGACTATCGCGGCTTCAAGGGCGACCCGCGCTTCGTGCGCGATGAGGACGGCCAGAAGGCGTTCTCGAAGCTCCGCAGTTCCATCGCCGGCGTCTATGCCTGGCGCGTGGCGAACCAGACCGCTGGCCGTGCGGCGGAGATCGAAATGCGTCAGCAGCGCCAGCCCGGCGTGCCGCTTTCGCCGGATGACCGCCGCGCGCTGGAGGTCCACAACCGCATGTTCCGCGAGGCGGAGTTCTCGTTCAAACAGGCTTACGCCTTCTGCCCCTACAGCCCGGAAGCGCTCTATCGCTACGTGCAGTTGCTCGCGGGCGCGCGCCGCTTCGACGACGCCATCCTGCTCGCGAAAACTTCCCGCAAGCTCGACCCCGCCAACGGCGGCTTGGAAAATCTCGTGAAAGAGCTGGAGAAGATGAAAGCGCAAGTCGGCGGCATGAGCACCGACGCCATGCAGCAGGCCGAGTCCAACTTCCGCCTGAATCCTACCGACCTCGCGAACGCCGGCGCGCTCGCGCAGATGTACGCGCAACAAGGCCGCACCGGCGACGTGCTCCGCATCGCCGACACCATCCTCGCCATCCCGAACGCGAACGCGCAGATGATCAGCTTCTCCGCGCAGGTCTATCAGCAACTGCCCGACTACGTGCGTTTGGAAAAGGCGCTGGAGCGCTGGACGAAAGTCACGCCCACTCCCGAAGCGTGGCTCGAC
>JANOAY010000191.1:0-3558 GCA_031411375.1 Pedosphaera sp.
GGACGATACTTGCCAATGTGCGGCTGGAAGGCGGCGAGTTTGTACGACGCTTCGAGCAGGTAAATCTCACCCTGATCCGCGCCGCGCGCGCGCTTGCCGTCGCCGGTGATGATCTCGTCAATCGTGGACTCGGTGATGAAGGCGACGCCGGCCTGAAAGCTCCAGCGGTCGAGGCTGTTCCATTCGGGGAGCGTGCTGTCCTTGTCCGTGGGCTGCGCGCCGCTGGTTTTGTCGTCGCTCTTGGGCGCGGGCGCCTTGGCGGTGTCATCGGCCAAGGCCGGGTGCAAGGCGGCGATCAAGAGCAGCGCCGCAAGAATCATTTTGTTCAACATGGACGTGCAACGTACCCGCAGCGGGAGAAGGAAGGGAAGCGCGCAGTTGCGCCAAAGGTGGGATTGAAAGTGGCGGGCAGCGGAAGTGGGTCAGGCTTCCAGCCTGACGGTTCACGGGGCTTCCCAGCCCCGTGTCCTTGGGGAAAGTGAGGTTTTTGGAACCGGCGGCAAGATGCCGCCGGAACCGTCAGGCTGGAAGCCCGACCCACTTGGTTCCCGGCCCCGGCACGCGGCGGACCGCCACTTCCAATCGCCCCCCTACGCCAAAGTCATCCCGACTTTCCCCTTCACTTTCCACGCCCCACCGATAGTTTCTCGCGCCATTCATGGCTTTGAAGTTTTTCAACACGCTGTCGCGCTCGGTGCAGGAGTTTGTGCCGCTCGATCCCTCGGGCAAATCCGTCGGCATGTATTGCTGCGGGCCGACGGTGTACGACTACGGGCACATCGGGAATTTCCGCACGTTCGTCTTCAGCGATCTGGTGCGGCGCTATCTGGACTTCAAGGGCTACGCCGTGCGCCATGTGATGAACATCACGGATGTGGAGGACAAAATCATCCGCCGAGTGCGCGAGACGGGCAAGACGTTGCGCGACTACACGGGCTTCTATGAACAGGAGTTTCTCAAAGACCTCGACGAGTTGCGCTGCCTGCGCCCGCACGATCTGCCACACGCCACGGACTTCATCGCGGAGATCGTTTCGCTGATTGAGCAACTGCTCGCGCGGGGCATCGCCTACAAAGCGGCGGACGGATCGGTCTATTTCAGCATCGGAAAATATCGCGGCTGCGGCTGTCACTACGGGCAGTTGGTGAAGTTGAACTTCGACGAGATGCGTGCGGGCGAGCGCGTGAGCAGCGACGAATACGACAAGGAATCTCTCGCCGACTTCGCACTCTGGAAAGCCCGCGTGCCGGACGACGGTGCGGTCTTCTGGCCCAGCCCGTGGGGCGAGGGCCGGCCCGGCTGGCACATCGAATGTTCCGCCATGAGCATGAAGCTGCTCGGGCCGAGCTTCGATTTGCACCTTGGCGGCGAAGACCTCGCCTTCCCGCATCACGAAGATGAAATCGCGCAGAGCGAAGGCGCGACCGGAAAACATTTCGTGAAGTACTGGCTCCACGGCGCGCACCTGCTCGTGGAGGGGAAGAAGATGAGCAAGTCGCTGGGGAATTTTTTCACGCTGCGGGATTTGATCGCGCAGGGATTCACCGGACGGGAAGTGCGCGCGCTGCTGCTCTCCGCGCATTACCGCGAGACGTTTAATTTCACGCTGGAAGGACTGGCGGGTGCGCGCACGTCGCTGGCGCGCATTGACGAATGCCTGAGCAAGCTGCGCGAAGTCGCTGGTCAGCGTGCCGCCAGCGTCCCGCTGGCGAGTGACAGCCTTGTCTCCGCCTTTACCGCCGCGCTCGACGACGACCTGAACGTCTCCGCCGCTTGGGGAACGATCTTCGACTGGGTGCGCGTGACGAACAAAGCTCTCATTGCGGGCACGCTTTCTCCCGAGCAAGCTGCGGTCGCCCTCGCTTCGTGGAACCAAGTGGACTCCGTGCTCGGCCTCGGAGCCTTGCTGGAAGCCGGCGCTCCGCCTGAACTCCTGGCGCTGCTCGACGAACGTCAGGCCGCGCGCCAAGCCAAGGACTTCAAAAAATCCGACGCCATCCGTGACGAGTTGAAAGCCAAGGGCTGGGTCATCGAAGACACGCCGAAGGGGCCGCGTCTGAAGCGGGCTTAAAGCTTTTTGCCGGGCTGAGAAAATTTCTGCGTCCAACCCGGCGTTGCGCGCCGGCGCAGATGCGGGCGTTGTCAGAATCCGTGCGCCGGAAATTGAGTTGAGTTTCCCCACGCCTTCACGCATGACGCACCACGTTTTATGCAACGCGACATCGTCACCGTCGAAAGCTTCTACACCGCGCACGCGGACGAACTGGAACTCAAGCTCATCGCCGGCGCGGTCGGCTTGAAGCGCATCATCCGCGAGCCGACGGTGAACCGCCCCGGTCTCGCGCTCGCGGCCTTTACCAAGTATTTCGCCAACAAACGCGTGCAGGTCATGGGCAACGCGGAACTGCACTTCCTCAAGTCCCTGGCGCAGCCCGCCCGCGAGGCGCGTTACGAGCAGTTGTTCAAATACAAGATTCCCTGCGTCGTCTTCTCGCGCGGCTATCACCCGGACAAAGCCTTTCTCCGCATCGCCGAGCGGCATGACGTGCCGGTGTTCAAGACGCCGCTCATCACCATGAAGTTCATCAACCGCGCCACGCTCGCGCTCGAGGGCATGTTCGCCCCGCGCGGCAGCGAGATGGGCAGCATGATCGACATCCTCGGCGTGGGCGTGATCATCAAAGGCGAAAGCGGCATTGGCAAAAGCGAGTGCGTGCTGGCGTTGCTGGAGCGCGGCTACAGCCTGGTCGCGGACGACATCACGCGCGTGCAGCTCCTGGACGGACATGACGTGGTCGGCACCTGCTCCGAACTGACGCGGCATCACATGGAAGTGCGCGGCATCGGCATCATCAACGTGCAGGCCATGTTCGGCGTGCGCGCCGTGCGTGACGAGAAGCGCGTGGACCTCGTCATCACCTTGAAGGAATGGAGCCAGGTGCCGGACGTGGACCGCGTGGGCATGGAGGAAAAATATACGCAAATCCTCGGCACGAATGTTCCGCACATGATCATTCCCGTGCGGCCCGGGCGCGACCTCGCGCGGCTCGTGGAAGTGGCGGCGTTTCAAACCAAGCTCAAGCAGTCCGGCTACAATCCGGCGAAAGAGTTGAACGACATGCTCATCGCGCGCATGAAGCAGCAGCAGAAGGGGATTTGAGGTCCGCCGGGTGTGGCGGGCAACTTGGAAGCCGCCTGAATCGTAGAGCAGAACTTTTGGGTGCCTGCGCCTAGACTACGGACGCTGGCATTCACCATGCGCATCGTAGGGCAAAAATAAAATGTCGCCGACGAACGAGAACGGCAGGTCGAGGGCGGCCAGAGCCGGATGATAGCGCGAATCCGGGTCAATGTTCTCCCGGTCGCCAATCATCGCCGCATCGCAACGGACGCCTGAGAAGTAACCGCCGCCCACCACGCGCGTGCCAATGGCCGCGCATCCGGCACACGACAGCGCGCACAAATACATGAGGAGGCGAAAAATTCGCAGGGCCTTCACGCCGCCTACCCCTTGCTCTCCACCAGCTTGCGGAACTCCGCGAAGAGCGGGTTGGAATC